>NZ_CAJWCF010000024.1 GCF_913020055.1 uncultured Paraglaciecola sp.
ATTGTCGCTTGGGTCATTGGGTTGGGCTTGTTAACCCTATTGTTTGATGATCAGCTTGCTAAGCAGTTTAATCCTAATGCCGAGCCTATCTCGTCATCTAGTCAAGGTGTACAAGAGGTGCGGCTCAAACAAAATCGCGCTGGACATTATGTCAGTGGTGGGGCTATTAATGGTCAACCCGTAATATTTTTATTAGATACTGGGGCTACTCACGTATCTGTGCCTATGCATTTAGCCGAGCAACTTAACTTGCAAAAGGGCAGTCTGTCTTGGGTGCAAACCGCCAATGGCCGTGTACAAGTAGCGCAGACTAACATTCAACGATTGTCTATTGGTGATATTCAATTAGATAATGTCAGAGCTAACTTAAATCCCGGTTTTAGAGATAATGAAATACTGCTGGGAATGAGTGCATTAAAACAATTAGAATTTAGCCAAAAAGGCGATTGGTTAATTTTACGTAACCTATAAGCCACTAAACCTTCTTATGTTAAGAGAGTCGTATTAGAGAACCTATGCAAGATATAGATATTAAATCAGCCGTTGAAATTGCGTTGTCAGAAGATTTAAACGGACAACATCCAGACATTGGCGACATTACCGCTAATTTGATCCCCGTTACCCAAAGTATTACAGCCGATATTATCACCCGTGAAGATTGTGTGTTAGCTGGCGCGGCTTGGGTCACAGAAACGTTTAGGCAACTTAACAAGGATATTAAGTTGAATTGGTATGTGAAAGATGGCGACCAGTTAAAAGCTAACCAATCAATAGTTAGAGTGAGCGGTAATGCTAGGCATATACTAACGGGTGAACGCACAGCGTTAAATTTTTTACAAACACTTTCAGGCACGGCAACAGTCGTTGCAAAATGTGTAAAAGAGTTAGCGGGTACCAATACACAATTATTAGACACCCGTAAAACGATACCTGGTATGCGCCTCGCGCAAAAGTATGCTGTGACCTGTGGTGGTGGTAAAAATCACCGTATGGGGGTATTCGATGCTTACCTGATAAAAGAAAACCATATTCTAGCTTGTGGTTCGATACAGGCCGCGGTAACTAAAGCAAAGGAACAACACGCAGATTTACTCGTGGAAGTAGAAGTTGAAAATATTCAAGAATTACATCAAGCAATTGAAGCTAAGGCCGACATTGTGATGTTAGACAATTTTAACTTAGACATGCTGAAGCAGGCGGTCATTGTCAACAAAGGTCAGTGCAAGCTAGAAGTTTCGGGCAATATTACTATTGATAGGTTAAAAAAATTATCTGCATTAGGAGTGGACTTTATTTCCTCCGGAGCGCTTACTAAGCATGTTCAAGCGATAGATTTGTCCTTAAGAGTAATTGAAACTCGTTCTTCGAAGCTTTGATTGTTGTGCTTATATAATAGCTTGTAAAAGAATGTTTGGAAAAAGAATGACAGGTCTGTTTTGAAGGTGAATTTTTATGGCTCAGACTTAGGTATGTATCTGCATACTTGTCAGATGCTCAACTCGTTCTATACTGAACAGGAATTCAAAAACAACGCCCTAACTCGGCAACCGGCAAAACTTTTAAAACTTAATTTTACACAAAATGTGTTGGAGATAAAACCATGAACATGACTCAAATGAATAATGCAAAAAAACAAGGCGGCTTCACTTTAATCGAATTGATGATTGTTGTGGCTATTATCGGTATTTTGGCAGCGATTGCTTTACCAGCCTACCAGTCTTATACAGAAAAAGCGCGTTTTACTGAAGTAACTAACGCCACTTCAGCAGCAAAAACCGCGGTTGAAATATGTGTGCAAATGGGCACACCTCTTCTTAGCTGTGTTGGCGGTTCTAATGGCGTTCCAGCAGACATCACTGCAGCTGCAGGGATTGTTGGATTAACTACTGCGGCAAGTGGTGTAATCACAGCGATAAAAGCTACAGATTCAACTATTACAGGTACGGGTAGTTATACATTGACTCCTACAGTGACTGGTAGTGGCAACTTAACTTGGGGCATTGCTTGCGACCCAACTACACTTTGCTAAGTTTATAACTTTTCAGAAATATAGCCCGGACTCTCCGGGCTTTTTTGATTTAGAACTTGAATAAGTAAGGTAAATTATGGCTACTGCACCCACAATATTTGTCTACAACGGCTCCAATAGACGCGGCCAGATGGTTAAGGGCGAGATTTCCGCTACTTCCATTGTTGAGGCTAAGAATCAGCTTCGTAGGCAAGGCATTTCAGCTAAAAAAGTCAAAAAGCTAGCTAAACCCCTGTTGGGCGGAGGCGATAAAATTAAAGCAGTAGATATTGCTCTTATTTCAAGGCAAATAGCTACTATGTTAAGTGCTGGTGTTACATTGATTCAAACCTTAGATATGATCGCTTCGGGACATGCAAATAGGAAAATGCGAGAGTTATTGGGTGAAATTGGCGCTAGTGTTAGCGCAGGTAACCCCCTTTCAGAGACGTTGCGTAAACACCCGGATTATTTTGATGACTTATATTGCGATTTAGTGGAAACCGGCGAGCAGTCAGGAGCGTTAGAAACTATCTACGATCGGATTGCAATCTATAAAGAAAAAGCCGAAGCCCTTAAGTCCAAAATCAAAAAAGCGATGTTTTACCCTATAGCGGTTGTTGTTGTGGCGTTTATTGTTACGACCATTCTGCTGATTTTCGTGGTGCCTCAGTTTGAAGAGATTTTCTCTAGTTTTGGTGCTGAGTTGCCAGCGTTTACTCAGTTTGTTTTAGGTATTTCTCGGTTTATGCAAGATTATGGTTTGGTTGTAGGCGGTGTCGTCTTTGCAGCAGGCGCTCTTTTTGCTAGAGCCCATAAAAAATCATTGAAACTCAGAGATTGGGTGGATGCTAAAACCTTGAAGATCCCAGTTATTGGTGAAATTCTTAAAAAAGCCTCTGTTGCTAGATTTACCCGTACTTTGGCGACTACTTTTGCTGCTGGTGTTCCTCTTATCGGCGCATTAGATTCTGCCGCGGGTGCTGCGGGTAACTCAGTATTTCGTGATGCCATTTTATTTGTCAAAAAAGAAGTATCTGGTGGTATTCCTATGAATGTCGCCATGCGCACTACAGCGGTGTTTCCTGAAATGGTGGTGCAGATGATTGCCATTGGTGAAGAAGCGGGTGCGGTTGATGAGATGTTAAGCAAAGTCGCAACCATATATGAAGCCGAGGTCGACGATATGGTGGATGGTTTAACTAGTCTACTAGAGCCAATGATTATGGCCGTTCTGGGTGTGGTAATTGGTGGATTAATTGTTGCTATGTACTTGCCAATATTTGAAATGGGTAACGTGGTTTAACGTTTTTACTTAATCAACAGTCTTCTACCTCATAGCTTGCCGGATAAAATTCTGGCAAGCTACTCTCAATAATATTTATCTCTAACTTTTTATAAGTCTATTTATGCAAGCATCGTTTCAATTAATGGCTGAATCACCGGCCTTTTTTATGGGTTTTGTGTTTATCGTCAGTTTGATGGTGGGCAGTTTTCTAAATGTGGTGATCTATCGTTTGCCCGTTATGATGGAAAAATCTTGGAAGGCCGAAATAGCCGAGTATACGGCTTCACAAAATGTAGAGTCACCTGCTACAACAAGCCCTGCAGAACCCCCATTCAACTTGGTCAAACCTGACTCAACTTGTCCAAAATGCCAGCACAAAATTAGAGCGTGGGAAAATATACCTTTAATTAGTTGGTTAGTGTTAAGGGGTAAATGTAGTCAATGTAAGAATCCAATTTCTATCCGTTACCCTTTAGTTGAGCTAGCCACTGGTTTATTGTCAACTTTGGTCGCCTGGCATTTTGGTTTTGGTTTAGCGGGTTTTGCCGCAGTCGTAGCCACGTGGTTGTTGATAGCCATGACCTTTATTGATTTAGATACCATGTTATTACCCGATCAATTAACGCTATCGCTATTGTGGTTAGGCTTATTACTAAGTATCGAGAGTCCTTTTGTCACTAGCCAAGACGCCTTAATTGGTGCTGCGTTGGGTTACCTAAGTTTGTGGAGTCTGTACTGGGCGTTTAAATTGCTAACCGGCAAAGAAGGCATGGGATATGGTGATTTTAAATTGCTGGCCGCAATAGGCGCTTGGGTAGGATGGCAACATTTGCCAGTGGTGATTTTGTTGTCTTCATTTGTTGGCGCGGTTGTTGGGGTGACCTTGCTAACAGTGCAAGGTAAAGATAAGAGTCATCCAATTCCATTTGGCCCTTATTTAGCCGCGGCCGGTTGGTTAACCTTACTATATGGTGATTGGATAGTGACTCAATATTGGCGGTGGATGTTGCCATGAGTGGTGCTTGTTATGAGTGGTGCTTGTTATGAGCGATTATGTTGTTGGAATTAGCGGTGGTATCGGCAGCGGTAAAACCACAGTGACTAATTTATTTGCAGAATACGGCATTGAGGTGATTGATGCTGACTTGATTGCCAGAGAAGTAGTTGAGCCTGGTACTCTGGGCCTTAGCGCAATAATTGATAAATTTGGTCAGTCAGTTCTTGATGATACAGGACACTTAAATAGGGCGACCCTGCGAACTCTGGTTTTTAACGATATTGCTGTTAAGGATTGGCTAAATCAACTTTTACATCCCCTCATAAGAGAGCAAATGTTAGTGCAGACTGAAAATGCCAAATCAGTATATTGCCTTTTGAGCGTGCCATTGTTGGTTGAAAATAAGTTATATGAGCAAGTTGATAGGGTGGTGATTGTAGATGTGGATGAACAAGTGCAACTACAAAGAACGGTATTGCGAGACAAAACCAATGAACAACAAATTCGTGCAATTATGGCTGCCCAAGCAACCAGACAGCAACGTTTAGCCGTGACTGATGACGTGATTGATAACAACGGCCAAACTGAAGATTTAGCCAAACAAGTCACGCAATTACACAAACATTATTTGTTGTTAGCACAACAAAAACAAATATCTGTTAAATAGAGATTGATTTTAGCCTATTGATTTGACTAAAAATTCTTTACAATACTTATTCACAACATATGTCCACGGCATGTGTCGCAGGTTAACCATAATAAACAGGTCATCATGTCTCAAGCAATTTACGAATTTCCACTCAATGAAAAGGTACGTACTTACCTTAGGCTTGAGCAGTTATTTAAGCAGCTTGAACAGGGTAAAATTGCAAGTGAAGATTGGCAATATATTAACTTTCTAGACTGTCTTTTCACTTTACTGGATTTGTCAGAACGCATTGATTTGCGCAACGACGTGCTTAAAGACATTGAGTCACACGAAAAAAATCTGGTTATTTGGTCGCAACATCCAAATATAGATGACGAAGCACTACAATTTGCTTTACAAAAAATTCTTCGTTTACGTGAGTCATTAAAAAGTAATAAAAAAGTCGGCGCAGAACTTAAAGAAGATAGATTCTTAGCCTCCATTAGACAGCGTTTTTCTATTCCTGGTGGTACCTGTAGTTTTGATTTACCCAATTTACATTATTGGTTGCAACAACCTAATGACAACAAGCAACACGATATAAACCTTTGGTTACAAGAGCTCACCCCTATTCAACAAGCAATGGAGATCACTCTGTCGTTTCTACGAGAAAGAGGGCGTTTTAGCGAAGTTGAAGCTGAAAAAGGTTTTTTCCAAGGTATTGCAGAAGATAAAAATGAGCTGATCCGTGTGTTAAGTTCAACCGACGCAGGGTATTACCCTATGCTTTCAGGTAATAAATATCGCTATGCCATTCGTTTTACTTTGTTTACCCCTACCATGCAAGGTAGCTCTTCTGTCGACAGTAAGGTGAGTTTTAAGCTGGCGTGTTGTTAAACTTTTCTATATTTCTATTCGAGGTTTTTTATTCCTATGCCAACTACGGTCAATTGTCCTAACTGCAAAAAACAAGTGACATGGATCCAAAGTAATCTTTTTCGTCCGTTTTGTAGTAAAACATGTCAGTTAATCGATTTAGGTGAATGGGCCGACGAGGAAAAAACCATTCCGTGTGGTGCAAACAAAGATCAAGAAACGATTAAATTGCCAGATTTCGATATTGAAGACATAGAAGCTATGTTAATTGAACAGTCTGAAGATTTTTTTAAGGATTGATTAGGCTCTGTTGACCATTCATATCTCGGCGATATATGAAAAGTTAATAGGCTATCTAGATTAACTTAATCGGTATTAATTATTTTAAATGATTAATAAAAATATGTATCTTAGCCTCACTTAATTTTATTAATTTTAGATTGGAGAAAAATATGTCTAACCCAAATTTTGAAGATAAATCAGGACAAGCCGTACCACAATGTAGTTTTGCTGCACGCGTTAATGATGAGTGGGTGAAACTCACTACTGACGACCTGTTTAAAGGCAAAACAGTAGTTGTTTTCTCTTTACCTGGAGCCTTTACTCCTACTTGTTCTTCTACGCATTTACCTCGTTATAATGAATTGGCCAAAACTTTTAAAGCCAATGGCGTAGACGATATTATTTGTTTGTCTGTTAACGATACATTTGTCATGAACGCTTGGGCAGAAGACCAAGAATCGGATAATGTGACGCTAATTCCTGATGGAAATGGTGAATTTACCGATGGTATGGGTTTATTGGTAGATAAATCTGAAATTGGTTTTGGTAAGCGCAGCTGGCGTTATTCCATGCTGGTTAAAGATGGCATAGTAGACAAGATGTTTATTGAACCAGATTTACCAGGTGACCCCTTTGAAGTATCAGATGCAGATACTATGCTGGCTTATGTTGCCCCAGAAGCGAAGTGCTCGGTAGCGACTGCTATTTTGACCAAACCAGGTTGTCCTTTCTGTGCTAAAGCGAAAAACTTGCTTGATGAAAAAGGTTTTGAATACGAAGAGTTGGTTATGGGTAAAGAAGTATCGTTTACTACGCTTAAGGCTCTTTCTGGTAGCGAATCTTGGCCTCAGGTATTTATCGGCGGCAAGTTAATCGGCGGTTCTGACGATTTAGAAGCGTATTTCGCCTAAATTTTCTAATGATTAAAAATGGCGCTTATAAGCGCCATTTTTTGTGTCTGTAAATTAGTAAATCGCTACACAACTGGATATAGTAGTGGGCTACTCAATAATACAAGTTCACTCTTAATGAAGTTATTTTTACCGCTGTTTATTTTGGCTACTAGTACCTACTCTTTTGTCGCCACATCCCAGTCTATTGAGTCAGAATTTGATAAGTTTGATGCTATTTATCAAGTACAACTAGGTACCACTAGCGGCTGCCAATCACCTGAATTGAATGTGTTTAAGGTGTGCTCAGAAAATTTAAAAAATGACGGTAATGCGCCTTATATTTTACATCACGCTAAAGCTACCAAAAAAGTGGTGGTATTGTTTCATGGGCTAAGTGATTCGCCATTTTTCCTTCGTTCAATCGCTCAATCTATACATCAGCAAGGTAATAATGTGGTGGTTGCGTTGGTCCCCGGTCATGGTAAAAAACAAGCCGATGAAGATATGCAAGACGCCGGATTAGCCGATAGATGGCGCGGGCATGTGTCAGAAATAATGGATTTCTCGTCTAGTTTAGGCGAACAAGTTTATGTTGGTGGTTTTTCAACTGGCGGTGTCTTGGCCACTGAATATATTTTACAAAATCCTCAAGCAGTTAAGGGCTTAATGTTATTTTCTGGAGCTTTGGCATTAGACTCAAGTGTTGAATCATTGGCCAAAGTGTGGGGAATACAATGGTTAGCTAAAATCTTAGATGGTGAATATAAGACTCAAGGGCCAAATCAATTTAAGTACCCAAGTGTTGCACGCTTTGCAGCATTTGAATTAACAGAAGTCATTTTTTCAGTACGAGAATTAATTGAACAAGGAGCGACACTAAACCTACCAATTTTTGCCGCTCACTCAATGGCAGACAAAACTACGCCGATCGAAGGTGTTAAGAATCTTATGGCTGTAAACAAAGGCCCCAATACATTGTTTGAAATTTCTGAAGATTTGGATGTGTGTCATGCGGATGTGGTAGTAAACGAAAAACAAATATCTGATATGCAATACGATACCTCAATGCTGGAAGAAATAATGCCTTGTGATGTGCCCAAAGCCAATCCAAAACATGCAGAAATGCTTGTTTCTTTGCGCCAGTTTTTGACGGCCCATTAGAGCGAAATGGCATGAATAGCTGGATAGTTCTGCTTAGAGGGATCAATGTTGGAGGTAAGAACATTGTGCCTATGCAACAACTAGCCGAAATGTTGAATGGTGTTGGTTGTCAAAATGTTCAAACCTATATCCAAAGTGGCAATGTGTTGCTACAACACTCTGAATCAAACGCACAAGTGTTATCTGAAATCCTTGCCGATGCGATGCTGCAAACCTTTGGTTTTCAACCTCAGATGTTACTGTTGACCCTGGCTCAATTTGAGCAAGCAGCTGCCAATAATCCTTTTCCTGATGCGCAATCTGAGCCTAAAACATTACATGTGTTTTTTCTTGCTGAAGCTAGTACTGTGTCAACTTTAGAACCATTATCGATGATTCAAGCAGAGTCTGAATCTTTTTCACTTGTGGAGCAGGTGTTTTATTTACATGCTCCACAAGGCATTGGCCGATCAAAGTTGGCTGCTAAGGTAGAGAAAATATTAAGTGTGCCAACCACTGCCAGAAATTGGAATACTGTGAGTCATTTACTGACATTAGCTAATCGAAATTAATGCGGCTAGCGAGCCGCATTAATTCTATATGTTGATTGCTATTATTCTAACGTTCTTGTCGTGACTTTTTTTCTTTTAAGCTATTTTTAATAAACTTACCAAACACCCTGTCTTGCTGGTGAGATTGAGCAAGGGTTAAACTATTCCTCGCTTGTTCTTTTAGTATTTTTTGATAGTTTGTTAGTCTTCGAGGGTCCAACGTCCCCGCATCTAAAGCTTTTAAAACTTCGCAGCCCGGCTCAGACTGGTGTTGGCAATTGCTAAACTTACACTGCTTTGCAATCAGCTCTATATCAGAAAATACTGCTTTGATTCCCTCCTCACAATCGGTGAGTTGCAACTCGCGCATTCCAGGACAGTCTAATATTAATCCACCTTCACTGGTAAAATATAACGAACGCCCTGTAGTCGTGTGCCGCCCTTTGCTGTCATCATCTCGCACCTCGGCGGTGGCTTCTTGCATGGCACATAGTGAATTGGATAAGGTGGTTTTACCCACCCCTGAAGAACCCAGAAGCACCACTGTTTGCCCAACCTTGCACCAATCGTTGAGTTTTTGCACATCTATGCTGTCTAGGGCATTGAGCATCAACACCACTAGATGAGCTTGCAACTCATGTAATTGCGCTAAATAGCTTTGCCGCTGTTCTTCACTAATCAAATCTGCCTTAGTTAAAACTAAAACGGTATCCACTTGCGCTTCTTTGGCTAATGCTAAATAACGTTCGATGCGAGATAAATTAAAATCATGATTGCATGAGCTAACAATAAACGCTGTATCTACGTTAGCCGCAATCAGTTGACTGGTATTAGAGCCGGGTGATTTTCGTTGAAAAACACTCTGCCTTTCTAATAAAACTGGGGTACCTGATTGTGTATTTGGCATTAGTATCCAGTCACCTACAGTGCCGCCTTGTAAGATAGGGTATTGCGCTAGATCTAGATTAAGTTCGCCGTGTTCGCCTAATACAATCAGGCGATTTCTAAAAACTTGGGTGATTCTATAGGGAGCAGCTTGCTCTAAATTGTCTAAAGTGAGCTGTTGGTTAAAAAATGTTTTCCAACCTAATTGAGTTAAGGTGTAATTTTTTTCAGACATGATAAGTCCTGTTGTCTATTTTTAAAATGGGTCGATTTACAAACAAAAAATAGTCATCGCTCGCCAAGACAACGGGTAGTGGGGTAAGAGTTCAAACAACTCTTAGTTTAGACAGCTACCCGCTCAAGTAGAGCAATGGGGGCAGTTACAACAATCATCAAAAATCTCCTTAGGAATAGCAAATATTTATTGCTTGATAAAAATAACAGTGCGCAGAACACGTGTAAAGGTAAAAACGATATATGTCTATGAAAGTCTATAGATAACCATCAATCAAAGAAATGCTGCTTAGCTGAAAGCGTTTTACTCTAGAGCCGGTATATATATTACAACCATGTATTAGGTTAAATCATCTAAAGGATAAAACATGTCAGAACAATACACACTTTATGGCGCACCCATGTCTTTATATACGGGAAAGGCTCGAGCATATTTGACGTTTAAAGGTCTGCCATACGCAGAAGTGTTTTCCTCGCTAAAGGTCTATAAGAGTGTCATTGTTCCCAAAACAGGTGTCCGTTTTGTGCCTGTAGTCAAAACGCCTGAAGATGAATATTTACAAGATACCGCACAGATTATCGATACTCTCGAACAACGCCATCCTCAACGCTCGGTTATCCCCACAAGCCCTAAACAGAAGTTGGTTTCTTATTTATTTGAAACCTGGGGTGATGAATGGTTAGTGATACCCGCTATGCATTACCGTTGGAATAAAGCCAACTTCCCTTTTATTTACCAAGAGTTTGGTAAGGTTATTGCACCGAATATGCCTAGCTTTATTCGGGCTTTTATTGGTAAAAAAATCGGTGCGAAGTTCAAAGGGTTTGTACCTTTGTTAGGGATTACTGATAAGAGTATTCCTGCGATTGAAGATTGGTATGAAAACCATGTTTTGCCGCTATTGGATAAACATTTTGCTGAGCATGATTATCTACTAGGCAGTAAACCTTGTTTAGGTGATTTTGGTTTAATGGGTCCATTATATGCTCATTTATACCGGGATCCCGAGCCAGGCGCTTTAATGAAAAAAATAGCACCTAACGTGGTCAAATGGGTTGAAAGAATGAATCAACCGCAAGATGTTGAAGGTGAATATTTAGCTGACGACCAAATTCCCGAATCTTTGTATTTTCTGCTTACACGTATGTTTAAAGAGCAGTGGCCAGTGTTAGTCAATACAGTGAAAAGTTTAGAAACATGGGCTGAGCAAAATCCACAAAATGTCGAGATCCCCAGAACCATAGGAGAACATGAGTATACTATTGGTGAAACTACGGAAAAACGTGCCATTGGTACCTTTCACCAATGGAAAGTACAAAGAATATTAGATTGTTATCACCAATTTGATGAGCAGCAAAAATTATCAGTCGATACTTTTTTGCATTCAGTAGGTGGATTAGACAGTATGCAGTTGGATATTAAAAAGAAACTGAATAGAGTGAACAATAAATTAATATTCAATTAACCCAGTTTAGGAAGCCTTATGCACATAGTTTGTTCCCATTGCCTTGCAATAAACCGTATACCAGAAGATAGAAGTCATACTCAGGCCAAATGTGGTAAGTGTCAGCAAGCGGCTTACTCTTCAAGTCCAGTTGAGTTAAATGATTCTTCTTTCTATCGTTACATTGAAAAAAATGATTTGCCTGTGATCGTCGACTACTGGGCAAGCTGGTGTGGCCCTTGTCAGGCTATGGCTCCGGTGTTTGCGAGTGTTGCTAAACAGTCAGAAGAATTGTTATTTGCTAAAGTGAATACTGAGCAAGCGCAAAAAGTTTCGGCTGACGCCAGCATTCGTAGTATTCCTACTTTAATCTTTTTTCATCATGGTAAAGAAATCGATAGGATTGCTGGTGGTTTAAGTGAGTCACAATTGAAAAACTGGATAGTGCAAAGTTTACAAAAATTGGCTTAATTTTTGGTAGTTGAAAAGCCCCAAAAGTGGTTTTAGTCTTTTGGGGCACCAAATTCACACGTTATCGGGTTTCTTCTTGCCATTTAACAACCAGCCAATAGGTGTCCATTTTACGAATAATACGTAACTAATTAAACCAATGAAAAGAGTGCCGAAAGAGCTAAGTAAAAATTCAATCAGCATTGGCCATTCTTTATCGAGTAAGTAAAACTGAAGCCACATCAATACTGGTAAATGAATGAGGTAAACCCAGTACGATGAGTCTGCAATCAATTTCATGCTGTCGTTTTGTTTATTAAACAGTTTACGTCCAACAATTAATAAGGCCAGGCTCATAAAGGCACTGATGTAAGCTTGCAAGGTTGCAAGACCTGCTTGTTTTAAATCGATAGCTGGCGAAGTAGCCATGACTGTCATTATTTCTTGCATGCTGGTATGTCTTGGGTATATTTCAAAAAATAGGATGTAGGCGGCAACACTTGTTCCTAGCATCATCCAAACATAGGGTTGAAGTTTGTCTAAAAAGTCTTGATGACTAAATAACCCATAACCAAACAAAAAGAACAAACCAAAGAAACCAAATGACCATAACTGCGGGATAAACTGTTCAGGAGCAGGAATAGGCGTATGCTGTGTTATTAGTGCAGGCACTAATAAAAGTGGCGCTAACAGCAAGAACAGCTTTGGCGACTTGACGATACGGGACATCCAATCAAATTTAACCCATTTCACCACTACCGCAGTGACGATGAAAAAAAACGTTAGCTGGTACAGAAACCATAAGTGCATAGTGGTTACTGGTGGTGGCGGTGCATCAGGGTACTGCGCCATCATGGCGATTAAACTCAGCATGGGTGATTTTGTTTCAACACTTTCCAGTGCCCAGCCAATCAGAATGGCAAAAGAGGCAAGCACTAAAGGTAGAAATATCGATAGTGGCAAGGTAATGCGCATTAGGCGATTTTTTATCATCGCGCCTAAGCCTCTTTTTTGAATTAACAAAGCCACAAAAAAACCGGCTATCAAAAAGAACAATGGCATACGGAATGTGTGACTGAAAAAAGCGATAAAATCGACTATCTCAGAATTTTGTGGGCTGGCTGGTAACCAAACCTCTTTGAGTGATGGACTGTAAGCTAATACTGCGTGGAAAAATATACCAAGTAACATGGCAAACGCCCGTAAATTATCCATATAATGGACACGACTATGACTACCCATAATGAGCACCTCTTAAAAGTTAAGTTGAAAGTTAATTTGAAGTAAGCGGCTTAATTAAGCCTTAGTGAAGGCCTAGCTAGAGAAAGCAAGCCTTTCGGGATTTGATAAAAATAGTGGTGCCTATGACTATTGCTATTGCCAGTAACTCAGCACCAATGAGTGTGAAAACCGTTGAATTAAATATGGCAGTGGGGGATTCGATATGGCTGCCAATGGCCTCAATTCCGGCAACTTCAAATAAAAATAGGTTAAATCCCATGTTGAGTATAATCATCGTAATTATGGTTACTGGTATTGAACCACTTAACACACCGGCGCAAAGCACAATACTCGTGGCTACCAATATTTCCAATGCACAGAGGATCAACATGGGCAGCATGCCGTTTGGCATATGACTGAAATTAATAATCAGGCTTGCGCTTACAACAATTGTTCCCCAACTCACCAAATATATGCCTAAACCACCAAATATTTTAGATAAGTTGTAATCCATCGGAGTAATAGGTAGCCCCATGATGAAGGATAATTGGGACTCTTTCTTCTCGGTCACCACAATGTTTATTGCTACGTGGGCACTGGAGCCGATTAATACTGTTATCAATCCCACTAAACCTAAATAGTAAACCGTGCCAGAGGGCACCGTCATCAGTCCAGCTGAAAAAATACCTAATAAGGCATAGCCCAACATAAAGACTTTATATAACTGCCAATCTTTGATGATGAGTTTTGTAATCATAAAGGTATTCATTATTTAGCTCCTATATTTTGGGCTTGTCTGCGATGATTAACATTGGCTAAGAAAATTTCTTCTAAGCTCATATTTTCTACTGCTAAAACTTTAATATTTTGTTGCTGATATGCTTCTAATATCGAGGGGCAAAACTGGTTGCTGATCACTGAGGCCAATCGTCCATCTTGCTCAATTTGAACAATATTACCCATTAGTACCATTGGGTGATTAGAAGGTAATTCGACTTGAATGCGGCGCCAGTTTTCTAAAAAGGTTTCTTTGTCATTGGTATCAATAATCGAACCTCGATCAATAAAGGTTATTTGATCTGATATTTTCTCAACGTCAGCAGTATTGTGCGAAGAGAACAACACTGTGCGTTCCTCATCTTTTAAAATAAGGGCTAATTCATTGTTCACTTCTTGGCGCGCCATAGGGTCCAAACCAGTTGTGGGTTCATCCAATACCAATAGTTTTGGTTTGCGGGCTAAGACCAATAATAATTGTGCTTTGATATGCTGACCTTTGGAAAACTGTTTAATTTTCTGCTCAAGGTTGAGATCAAATCGATGTAACAATTCGTTTGCGTAGTTATCGTCCCAACCAGGGTATATCGACTTGATAAACTCCATATGCCAGCCAAGATCTTTACCGCCATATAACTTCATCTCTTCGGAGCTATAACCTACATTATGTTTAACTTGCGCCTGAAGTTTAGGCATTTCTTGGCCTAAAACTGTTGTTTTACCACTATCAGCTTGCATCAAACCCATAATGATCCTGATGGTGGTGGACTTACCAGCGCCGTTGGCACCAACAAAGCCCATGATTTGCCCTTTGGGCAAAGTGAGATTGATATTGTTAAGGTCAAAATAGTTAAAATGTTTGCTCACATTTTCTAGTTGTATCGCTAACTCGTTCATTGTTCGTTCCCACTTGTGTTTAATAACACCTGATTCAATCGTTCTTTGGTTTCATCGTCACTCAATCCCAATTGGCGAGCACTGAAAACAACCTGTTTTAACTTCTCATCTAGTTCAGATAATTGTAAATCTGACCGCACGGTTTCAGATTCAGCAATATAGGATCCGCGACCTTGTTGGGTAACAATTACCACCTCAAGCTCCAGTTCAGAGTAAGCTCGCTTGACCGTAATAACACTCACGCCAGTCACAGAGGCCATCTCTCTAATAGAGGGCAAATGAAAACCAATTTGCCAATCACCTACCATCACTTTCTGTTTTATCTGGCTCATGATCTGCATATACATAGGCCTGCTATCTGTCTGTGAAAGAAATAATTTAATCGTCATTAAATATCGTTACTGTGTATATCTGGTATGCACAGTTGGCAAATAAATTGTGTGAAATTTGTGCTGCCTAAGTTGTTTTTTAGTTTAACTTATTGAAATTTATGGATAATTAATAATGTGTCTACAGGGGGCTGTGTATATATGGAGACTATACACACGGCAGTGCATTAAGAGCACTGCGTATTTGATATTGTAATACCTTAAATGTTGATTATTTTTTCTGTGCTGCTACAACCGATATTTCAACCAATAATTCAGGCCTAGCCATAGACGCTTGAACACAGGCTCTAGCAGGGGCATGACCTTCTGGTACCCAGTTATCCCACACCGTATTCATGGCCGAAAAGTCTTGCATATCTTTAATGTAAAGAGTGGCAGAGAGCATATGTTCTTTATCGCTGCCAGCGTCTAGTAATAACTGCTCAACTTTATCAAGCATGGTTTGAGTTTGTTGTTCGATACCTTGGGTGGCATCGGCACAGACTTGTCCACACAGGTAAATAGTACCTTGATGAATAACTATGTGGCTCATGCGCGGCTTGGTTTCTTTACGTAGAATATTTGTCACTTTGTTTCTTAAATAATAGTGAAAGAAGGTGAAAGATAGTAACAATAAGTGTGAGCTGGATAAATGCATAGTCGGCTGAATGTTGTGTTTTAATGGTTATTAATATGAGTGATAAAGTTGTATCTGGATCGTCAATTTTTTGTTTCACCCAGAGACTGGTAGGCTTCCCAATATAATAATTCAATGGAAAATAACTATGCATGATCAGCAACAATTTTTAGATAAAGTGGTTTTGGTAACAGGGGCTTCTGGGGGCATAGGAGAGGCCGTTGCTAAAGCTTTTGCCAATCAAGGAGCGAAAGTTGTACTAGCTGATATTGACAGTCAAGGTCAACAAGTGGCGAAGGATATAAATGATTTAGGCCATAGCGCAGTATTTCAGCATTGTGATGTGAGTAGTGCCGTTTCGGTTAAGGCATTATTCGACTTTATTGAAGATACTTACGGCAGATTAGATGTTGCTTTTAATAATGCCGGAATTGACATTGAATCAAGCAGGTTAGCCGAAAGTGATGAAGCGACCTATGACAAAATTATGGATATCAATGTGAAAGGGGTGTGGTTATGTATGCGCCAGGCTATAACAATAATGCTCAAAACAGGTGGCGGTTCGATTGTGAATACTGCATCTGTAGCTGGGCTAGGTGCGGCGCCTACTATGAGTATCTATGCCGCCAGTAAACATGCGGTAGTTGGATTAACCAAGTCTGCTGCGGTTGAATATGCAAAAAAAGGGATTCGAGTGAATGCGATTTGTCCCGCGGTGATTAACACGAATATGTATCAACGAGCCATGGCCGGAGACGCTAAAAAAGCCAAAGCCATTGAGGCCATGCATCCGGTAGGGCGAGTAGGTCAAACCAATGAAGTGGTATCTGGGGTTTTGTATTTATGTTCTGATGCTGCAAGTTTTACTACTGGTATTACTTTGCCAATAGATGGCGGTTCTACAGCAATATAATCTAACCTGATGATGAATTCGTATAACGATCCTTTGGCGACAGATATATTATTTGTCGTCGTTGGTAAACCATAATTCTGGCCGGTCGAATGGAATGCTTTTTGGTAAATCCGGATTTGTAATCGTAATTACCCTGCGATTATTGATGTCTGCTTTTTCGAGGTCATCGGTATAAAATTCATAAAATAGAGCTTTAAGTGAACCATCACTCACCATTTTCTCTAATCCAGCTTCAATACGCTCAGCTAAGCGGACTTCATTCGGTGAAACAAAAATATAAGTGGGTGCCGGTAGAAAAATGATTAATTGAGGTTCAACTATCACTTTATTCGGTTGGCGAACTGCAATTTCGTCATATATTTCATTAATGCCGCGAGGTATATAATCAATGACGTTATGATTTAACATATTATACAGGCCATCAAGAGACACTAATTCGTAGTGGCTGAAAGACTGCTTTTTGAATATATCAGTTGTGGCCCATCCTACCCGCAATCCTGCGGCTAATTTTTTAAGTTCGCTCAATTCTGTGACTGTTGAAAACTTATTGAGATTATTTTCATGAATTGCTAATACTCGGTAATTGAGAATCCCTCGGCGAATTGGGATTCGAATGGGAATTGTGGCTTCTTCCCGTTCCTGAGTAGTGACACCTATAAATAAGTTTATAATTTTGCCTGATTGGACTTCAGACGCAGTGCGTGCAGAAGTTGTGAATAGTTCAATATACTCGACTTTGTAGGGACCGTGAGTAGCCACTGTTTTTTCTAAGGCTAGGGACAAGACCCTATTTTTATAATGAACTCTTAAATCGTTAGTTAGATGAGTAGTATTTGTGCGAACTACGGATGTGGTTAGCACATCGGAAGGCGAAACTTCAGAGGCTTGCAAATTATTAGATTGCGAGTTGGTACTAAAAGTAAGCAATAGAGTGACAATAAAAAAAGTATGAAAATTAAAGTAGGCCAATACACAATCCAAAAACGTTAGGACACGCGTTAGGTGTGGTAAATCATAGCAAAGATTGGCGTTTATGCTTGTTTTTTTGCCCATAATATTAGCCTGCTTTAAACGCTAACCACTGTTATGGTGCAGTCTGATTGATTAGTTTTGTATTCGGATTAGTGGTATGCATTAATCCGAATACAGGGCACTTTTTACTCGCTTAGTATATCAACCAGTTCCTTCAATTCGACTAATTGTTTAGTCAATTCAGCCACTTGTTGCTCTAGTTGTGTAATGCGCTCTAGGGCATCTTGGGAGGTTGAATCTGCACCTTGAGTAGGATTAGTGGCATTTGTATATACTGCGACCTGAGGTGCGACTTGTAATCCTTCATCGCCACTAAATAAATGGGCATAACGGGAATCTCGTTTACCAGGTTCTCGGTCTAGTTTGACTACCAACTGTTCATCGTTTAAGTCGTGTAATTTGTTAAGTGTTGCCTCAATCTCTTCTACATTGTCAAAATCGGCCAAACGGTTGGTGCGAGTTCTTAGTTCGCCTTGGGTTTGCGGACCGCGCAGCAACATCACGCAGATGATAGCCAACTGTTGGCGGCTAAATTTCAGGTCACTGAATTCGGTATTACAGAAACGATGTTTGTACTTTACAACGCGACTTCCTGATCCAGTATGTTCGAGGATCAGTTTTTTATCTCTAAGCTCATCCAAAACATTCTGCACCTCTGATTCACTGAGGTTCATCACTGGTTCTCTGTTACTTTTTTGGTTACAACCTAAAGTTAACCCATTTAGAGATAAGGGATACTGGTCAGGTGTAGTGACTTCTTTTTCGAGTAATACACCGATAAGTCGAGCTTGAATTGGTGTGAGTTGAATAAGCATTTAGGTGTCCTTTAGTAACGCTATTTTATGCCCTATTATAAGGCGTGAACAGACTTTGCATATCCACTTTAGCCTTTAATTTTATGGCCAACAAAAATAATCCGCCTAGTTTACGATGTAAAAATATCGCGTTGGCCGAGGGAGTGTGTGCGTACTCTTTCTCAAGTCCTAATTGTATGCCCTGAGTTTGTAACCTTGAGGACAAGTCAGAACTAGCAAAGTCATAGGGGGACTCGGCATACAGAGGTTCACAGGCCATATAAGCCAAATCGGTGATGTTTTGCTGAACCTTTTCAGGTAAATCCTGCCTGATTAAACCTATATCTAAGATTGCCTGACGGATCTGGTTTTTGTCGTGATGACTCGCACCTTGCATAAGTTGACGATAACCTTCGGCCATCTGAGATGTGTAAGTGCGTGTCGCTCCAAAATCTAAAAGCACGATTTTTTGGGTTTCTTGGTCATATTGATAGTTGGCAAAATTAGGGTCGGTTTGCACTAGTTGAAAATCAAATAACTCTTTAAAAAACAATCGCATTAATTGACTCATTACCCGATCACGTGTTTCTTGTGACTGATTAACTAATTGCTCTATTGGTAAACCATCAATAAAACTCATTGCAAGCACAGTGCCTGAACTAAACTCTTTATCCAAAATAGGCATGATAAAAGCATCGTCATTTTCAATAACTGCGGCATATTGATCCAAGTACTGACCTTCAAGTGTATAATCTGCCTCATCGTGAAGCTGTTTTTTAGCTTCCGCCAACAATGGCTTAATATCCAGACTCTTAGGTAATAGCCCCGTCATTTTAATGAGAGTAGCGACATTATCCACATCACTATTAATACTTTGTTTAATTCCTGGATATTGAATTTTAATGGCCAGACGTTTTAAGTCTTGAGTGATGACTTTATGTACTTGACCTATTGAGGCTGCTGCTATGGGTTGTAGCGGGAATTGAATGAATTGTTTCTTCCAGTCTTGTCCCCACTGAGACTCGAGTAAACTAATCAATTCATTTTCAGGCATGGATTTGGCGTCAGAGCGTAATCGAGCTAATAAATCGGTTAATTCGGCAGGCAACATATCACCTGCATCCATAGATATCATTTGACCTACTTTCATCGCAGCACCGCGCATTTGCGCGAGTTGGTCGGCAACACGCATGGCATTGCCGGGTGTCAGGAGTAAATCCTTAATTTTAGGCCGATTACCTTTGGCTAATTCGCTAACGCCTTCTGCTAAAATGTTTCCCGCCACTCGCCCTGCTAAAGAACTGAGTTTCCCCAATCGACTTAATCGTCCCTTTGGGATAGAGGCTGTATCTGTCTTTTTTTGCATAAAATAAGTGGCCTATTAAACAGACTAATACGTTGTTTGATGGATTTTAGACCTATACCACCTCTAAACACGGGTGTTGAGGTGGTATGGGGATAGACTATTCTGTTGGTGCAACTTCCTGTAGCACACCCACTTCTAACATGGGGGCCGCATCTAAGTTTTCTGCATCCATCATATAGGCGATACGTTGCATTGTTGAAACTAGTTGGGTTTGCTCCCATTCTTCCAGTTTTTCAAAACGGTCGATGAAATGTGTCTGTAGTGGTCTTGGTGCATCTTTGACCACAGTCTTTCCTTGTTCTGTAAGGTACAAGCCAACTCTACGTTTATCCGTAACTGAGCGTTCTCGAATGACATAGTTACGTGCTTCAAGTCTGTCTAAAATACTGGTTACAGTGGCGGAGCTAAGATTAATACTGTGAGCTATATCTTTAACCATACAGCCGTCATGTTGATCAATTTCTTTTAGCACTATTAGCTGGGGACTGGTAAGCCCACTTTCTTTGGATAATTTTTTCGAATAAATTCCGATGGCTCGGGTGACCTTTCTTAATGACACCAATAACTCTTCATATTTTTGCATAACACCTACCTCTAAACACCTCTGAAAGCCGGCTGATAAACCTGATTAAAAGGCGCCAGTTTAATGACGCTTAATGTATGAGTAATTAACCTAGAGTTCAATTTTTATATTCAATTTTGTTACTTTGTTTAACTGTTGATAATGATTCAGTTCTATCTAATTTTCCCTGTTTCAAACTATGTTATATCAATAGTGTAATGGATTTTTTGTGAAAAAATAGTTAGTGTACGAACTATTAGTTTGCTGGAAGTTGTTTAGCAAATATTTTTATAGGTTAAAAATACAGTTTTTAGGCCCGTCAGAGGCCTCTCAGTCAAAAGGCTGTATTCGCATCTAAGCAAAAACCTATCCTCAGTGAGAGTCCATTCTCTAGCTTTAGAGGTTCTTCATTAAATTAGAACAGTAAAACTGGCATTCATGCCTAAATCAATTAAGCAAGCGTTGAACGACGCAGGGTAAGTAGTTAATTACATGAAAAAAGTAAATTGGAAACGTATCGTAATCAAAGTAGGTAGTGCTTTGATTGCCCCACATGGAAAGGGGTGTAGTAGTCATTATTTATTAGGGATAGCGCAGTTTATCGTTAACTGTCGTACTCAAGGTATTGAGGTGGTCTTAGTCTCCTCTGGTTCAGTTGCTGCCGGAGCGCATATTTTCCCTGCCGAGTTACAACAAACGGTTTCAGTTAAAAAAGCCATGGCTGCAGCTGGCCAAAGCGAAATGATGGCCACTTGGGACAAGTTGTTTGATTTTCCAACTGCGCAGATGTTGCTAACGCGATGTGATTTGCGCGATCGAGAGCGTTATGTAAGTGTAAAAAACACAATATTCACGCTTTTGGAGCACGGTGTACTGCCAATTGTGAATGAGAACGACACAATAGTGACCGATAAGCTGAAAGTGGGAGATAACGATAACTTATCTGCCATAGTGGCAGCAGCTGCGGATGCAGATGCATTGATTATTTGTTCTGATATTGATGGTTTGTACAATAAAAATCCACATAAACATGAGGACGCGGTTTTATTGCCAAAAGTGACAGCAATAGATGCCGAAATTTATGCGATGGCCGACGGTGCCACTAGTGCGGTAGGTACTGGGGGAATGTTAACCAAAGTTCAGGCCGCTGAAAAGGCGACATTACACGGTATCGATACCTACATAGTGAATGGTTTTACTGAGTTAACCTTCAACATGTTACTCAAAGGTGAAAACCCAGGTACACACTTTTCCTCAGACCCTTCACCTATGCAAGAACATTTGCATTGGATGACACATACCTCAACTGCACGAGGAGAAATGATTGTAGAAGACAACTTTGCAGCCAAACTGGATGCACATAGCGAACAGCTTACCAGTGATGATTTAGTTGATATCAAGGGCGAATTTGCAGTTGGTGACACGATTTTAGTACGTAAACACGATGGCACAAAGCTGGCAAAAGCCCAGTCGAATTACAGTAGCTGTTTACTTAACTTTATTACCAATCAAGAAGATCAAGAATTCGCAAATGAATTTCAGCAACAAACAGGCCCCATCATTTCAGATCAAAATGTCGCGTTATTGGAGAAAGAATGAGTATTATTAAGGCGCTAACTCAAGGCGCAGTAAAAGCATCTAAGATCTTAGATGAGTCAATCAAAAATCAAGTGTTACGTGCGATGGCTAAAGCATTGCGTGAGCAAAAACAAACTATCCTTGTAGCTAACGAGAAAGACTTAACGTTAGCGAAACAAAACGCGCTGAGTGGTTCGATGATAGACCGCCTAACGCTTAACGATGAAAGAATTGAGTCAATGGCGGCAGGGCTCGAGGTGATAGCCGAATTGGCCGATCCAGTTGGCGCTGAACGAGTGGTCAGTGAACGTCCTAATGGATTACAGATTCGTAAGATGCGTGTGCCTCTTGGTGTGGTCTGTATGATTTTTGAAGCTCGCCCTAATGTGACAGCAGATGCTGGGGCTCTATGCTTTAAATCTGGCAACGCAGTTATTTTGCGTGGTGGAAAAGAGGCATTAATCTCTAGTTTGGCTATCGCAAAAGTTTTACAAGGTGTGTTAATTAAATTTGATTTGCCACCCGAGCTTATTACTGTAGTGCCCGATCCTAGTCGTGATTTGATGTTTGAGTTAATGCAACAACGGGACAGTATCGATGTCATCATCCCAAGAGGTGGTGAAGGCCTAATTAACTTTGTAACTGATAACAGCAAAGTACCTGTTATTCAGCATTACAAAGGTGTTTGTCATCTTTATATTGATAAAGAAGCCGATCTTAATGTTGCAATGAATTTATTAATCAACGGTAAAACCCAGAGAACGGGTGTATGTAATGCAATTGAAGCTCTGTTAGTCGACAAGTCAATTGCCGCTGAATTTTTGCCTAACGTTGCTGAAAAACTCAAAGAAAAGCAAGTCAAAATAAACGCTTGTAATGCAGCCAGCCAATATTTTAGCAATGCGACAGTTTTAACGGTTGATGATTTTGGCCAGGAGTACCTAGACTTAGAGATCGCCATTCGAATTGTTGATGGTGTTGATGAAGCGATGGCGCATATTGACCGATTTGGTAGTCACCATACGGAAGTGATTTGTAGCAAAAACGAACTAACCTCTAGACGTTTTCAACGTTCTGTTGATGCATCGGTAGTAATGGTCAATGCTTCTTCGCGATTTTCTGATGGCAGTGAGCTCGGATTAGGTGCTGAAATTGGTATCGCCACAACCAAGCTCCATGCTTACGGGCCAATGGGGTTAGAATCGCTAACCACCGAGAAATATTTGGTGATGGGTGACGGCCAAATACGCGCTTAATTAGCTATCAATAACAGGACGAAATTTTCGTCCTGTTATTTTTGTCTTAGATTATATTATTGTTATTCGCCAAATGCTCCTGCAGCGCCGGGAAACACCACTGGACTCTCAAAACCCTCTTTGCTCACACTTGCGACACCAAAGAAGTAATTGTCTATTACCACATTTTCTAAGGTGTATTCGGTAACGTCTCCTACAAACTTACTGTATTGCCATTGAGGTGCGTCGGTGTAACGCCAATAAATTTTGTACCCAGCCAGTTGTTTGTTTTGCTTTTTGTCTAAGGCTGCCCAACTTAATGTGGTACTAGGTTGCACGGCTCCTTTGATACTGACTTCGGCTGGTGGGGAAGGGGCCCATGCCATACCAGCAAGAGAAACCGCATTTAAAGCTGTTAGTTTGGCGGCATATTCGAAATTAACACCTTCAATGGTATCGCCATATGCCACGCCATTTTCAATGCGTAAATCTTGATGCTGACGGTCGTAATGTTCGTTGGTTTCCATGATACGAACGCCCGGATAACCTAAATCGTTAAAGGGACGATGGTGGCCTCCACGGCCAAACCTGTCCAAGCGATAAACGACCATAGTATCTAAGTTAGGAATATAGCGGTCTGCCATCAAATCGATATAACGGGCCAAGTTGCGACTAGGAGAGTCTACTTCACCGCCTGTATACCGGCGATTTCGCGCTTGTGCGTCAGTTTCGGTGTAGCGAGTGCCTTCAGCAAAAATTCGAGCCGTGGTATTGTTAATTACTCCGTTGATGCCGGAAATATTACCAATCATGTCGTTGTTCAATACGGCTTTTAAGCGCCAGCCTTGTTTTTGTGCTGCTTCGGCTAATATTTTGCCGCCAAATAGGCCTTGTTCTTCACCGGCTAGCGCAGCGTAAACAACACTACCGCTAAATTTGTATTTACTCAGTATGCGAGCTGCTTCTAGTGTACCAGCCACGCCCGAAGCATTGTCGTTTGCGCCAGGTGAATCATCGGTAAAATTCATCACATCTGAAATACGCGAGTCTATATCGCCAGACATCATAACGTAACGGTTAGGATCGGTGCTTCCAGTTTGCACTGCAATTACACTGACGACTTCAGTCGAATCAGGAATTCGCTTTTCGCCTTGGATGGTTTGTGACTGAAAATACACCTTTAGACAACCGCCACAGTCTTTAGAAATACTATCAAATTCTGCCTTTATCCAGCGTCTAGCTGCACCTATACCTCGAGTATCCGATTTAGTTTCGGAAAGGGTGTGACGGGTGCCAAAGCCAACTAACTTACGAATGTCATGTTCAATGCGTTTTGCAGAAATCTGTTGTTGAATATCACGTAATGGTTGTTGATCTTTATATTCTAATTCTTTTGCTTGTGTTGTCAGTGCAAAGGTAAAAAGCAAAAAGACAGATAAAATTGGTTGCGTGGTTCTCACAATCTCTTCCTCAATGGTTTATTTGTTAATTCAGCATACTTTAACGTGTTTTGAACTGATATTGTGCATAACTAGAATTCATTATCTCTGAACTGGCAATTAACTATCACTATGACTGCACTGGTATTTCATCCAATTTATAGCCAACTCGATTTAGCGGTGCGCCATCGTTTTCCGATTGAAAAGTATCAAGGGATCCGAGATAGATTAGCTGCGCAAGGGGTTGCAGATAAATGCTTTCAGCAGCCAATCCCAGTCTCATCACAAGACTTATGCCAAGTATTTAATCCGCAATATGTACAACAACTTGTTAGTGGCACCTTAGATGCTAAAGCGATGCGCCGGATTGGTTTTCCTTGGTCAGCACAACTTATTCAGCGTTCATTAACCGCAGTGGGAGGCACCATTTTAACTGCTGAATTAGCCTTGCAACATGGTAAAGCATTGAATTTAACCGGTGGTTATCATCATGCCTTTGCCAATTATGGTTCGGGCTTTTGCCTGTTTAATGACTTGTATTTAGCGGCTCTAACCATGTTACAAAAACCAAACATTGATAAGGTGTTGATTTTTGATTGTGATGTACATCAAGGTGATGGAACCGCAAAGTTAGCTGAGGGCAACCCACAGGTATATACCGTTTCTATCCACGGTGAGAAAAACTTTCCTCATCGAAAACAAGTATCAGACCTCGATTTTAATTTGCCTAAAGGCACAACCGATCCAGAGTATCTGGAAACGGTCGACTGTGCTTTACAGTTAGCGATTAATACCTATCAACCTGATGCAGTTATTTATGATGCAGGTGTAGATATTCATATTAATGATGATTTAGGGCATTTACACATTAGTACGCAAGGAGTGTATCAACGTGACTGTTTGGTTTTTGACACCTGCCAGCAACAAGGTCTACCTATCGCTGCAGTTATAGGTGGTGGTTATCAACGAGACATAGCAGCCTTGGTGGAGGTGCATATTCAGCTATTTAAAGCAGCTGGTGTGATCTAATCATTTGTTCCACATTGTTTGCACATTTACTACATAGATTGTTTGTTACCTTCCTCCCCAGATTATCGATTGTGAGATCGAATTGGCGTTAACAATTAATGTAATAAGGTAAACAAATGCAAAACGTTACTTATAAATACAATCAGGGAGTATTAGCTACACTAATATCGACATTGATGTTATCAGCTTGTAGTGGCTCATCAGAGTCGACAGATACAGGTACAGTCACTGAAGTAGGCAGTGGAACTACTACGTGCGACTCACCGGTGACAGAACTTTCAAGCGCATTACTCGAATTCGTTGCAGCGCCTAATGTGACAGTTGTTTTATCTGAAGACGGTTGTACTGTCGCCCTTGAGTCTGCTGGTAAGCCTGATCATACTTCATCCTATTGGGATTCAGGAAACGACAGTGGTTTGTATGTTGAACCTGAAGACGCAGCTTTGTTTAATACACAAAGATCGCCTGGCGATATCGAAGATTATATTAATGATTTTAATTTGACTGTCTCGGTGTCTCCACAATTAGCGAGTAGTTCGTCGGCAACGCCACTTGGCGCAATTGGCATTGCAATTAGTGGTGCCCCAATCTTTAATGATTCTGAAGGTAACGGTGATGTTTCACTGGGGGTTATCCAAGGTTTTGACCGCAATGGTGCTCATACGGGTCCACAGACCTATCACTACCACTTAGAACCCAAAGCCATTTCATATGATGATGACTCTCTTGTAGAAATTATGGCTGATGGATTTTTAATTTTCGGCAGAAGATGTTATTCAACGGCAGACTACCCCACTGAGCTTGATGAATCCAATGGCCATAGTTCAGTAACCTTATATACAGGCTCTGGAGCAGAGGATGCTGAGTACCATTATCACGTCTCAACTGAACAATATCTAAACGGTGATTATTATTTAATATTCCCAGGAAACTTCCAAGGGACTCCGGGTGATATTAATTAAGCGACGTATTGGTATAGGGCTACTTTTTTGTATGTTGGTGGTTGTAGCGGCCATCACTACAACTATTGAATTTAGCTCTGGGACCCAATTAATTATCGGAAAATCAGAAATATCAATTAACCAGCAAGGTCAGCGCGTATACCAAAACAAACCTTTTACTGGCGAAATGGTGAGTTATCACGATTCCGGAAAAGTCGCTACCGCCGACCAATTTATAAATGGTAGGCGTCAGGGCTATTCTAAAAAATGGTTTGCCAATGGCTTATTGGGTTATGAATCATTTTATGCTGCGGGTATTCGAGACGGTATAACCAAAACTTGGTGGTCCAATAGCAACCTTCGTTCTGACTTCTTTTATATTAAAGGCAAAACTGAAGGATTAGGTAAACGTTGGTATCGAAGTGGTGCAAAGTTTAAACAATTTAATTATCACGCTGGTAACCCTGTTGGGTTGCAACAAGCTTGGCGTGAAAATGGTAAATTATTTTCCAATTTTGAATATAAAAACGGGCGGATTTATGGACTTAGAAAAGCAAATAATTGTGTTGGGCTTAAAGGCGAGGTTATCACTCCTGAGTACTACCAATTTCAAGCAAATAATACTCTCTAGCGTTTTATTGTTTTTGGTAAGTTCAGCAGCAAAGGCATCTGACAGTTTGCCTTACTACAATAGTGCAGAATTTACACCTCATTGGTTAGAGGGTAATAGTACTAAGCTTGAAAATTTTCACCGTATTCCATCCTTTAGTTTTATGGATCAGGATGGGCAAGAAGTCAGTGAAAAAAGTTTCGAAAATAAAATTTATGTGGCAGGGTTTTTCTTTAGTACTTGCCCTGGAATTTGCCCTGCGATAAGGACTAAACTTAACAAGGTGCAGGAAAAGTTTCTTGAAGATGCAGATGTTAAAATTCTTCAACACTCAATTAGGCCCAATACAGATACAGTTGATACACTAAAAAAATACGCTAATGATAATGGCATAGTCAGTGGAAAATGGCATTTAGCTACGGGTGATAGAGAAACTATTTATTCGTTGGCTAAAAGCGCTTACTTTGCCAGTGAAGATTTAGGTAATATTCAAAAAACAGATGATTTTTTACATACAGAAAGCCTTCTGCTTATCGACCAAAATCGACATGTACGTGGCATATACAATGGTCTAAATAGTGCGTCTGTAGGTTATTTGATCTCAGATATAGAGGCCCTTAAAGCAGAAATTAATATCCAAAGAGAATGAATAAATGGTTTAGGGGAGAATGGAACCTAAATAATCTCTACACTGGATAGACTTAATAACTTGAGTTCGGCGTGTTATCCGGATCTATTTCCCCACATACTTCATCTGGATCGACATCGTTGATTAACAACACTTCTCGCACTGCTTCTATGTGAGCCAATACAACCTTATAACGATCACCATATTCATACTTAGTCACTTCAATGGCTTTTGGCATATAGCTAAAGGCTATTTTTAGTGCCATTAGCGCGTCATTATTTAATTTGTCATTCATAACTGGACTCGATTTTATAATTGATTAAATTAGTGATGCAATCATAATGATTGCATTGTAGGTGGAACTCATTTAGTCTTTTATGATCTAGTCATTATGAGTCTATCCAAATGAAAAACCAAAATAATTTTGATGAATTGCAAATAGATAAAAAACTAGCAGAGTTAACTCATGCTCAAAAAGACCGTTTAGCATTTATTGATTTTAGTCTGCAGTTTTTTGGTCATATTGCTCGCACAGATCTGATCCAACGTTTTAAAACCGGGCTAGCGGCAAGTACCAGAGACTTCAGTACTTATAAGGAACTTGCCCCACAGAACCTTATTTTGCGACATCAAACCAAAAGTTACCATCGAATGGATGATTTCCAACCTGTATTTAAACATGATCCACAGGTGATCTTGGCTTCTCTTAGTCGTGGATTTGGTAATGGCATATCTACAGGTGTGCAACCATCAGAGCAGTGTTTTGATGCGGTTAGGCTAATACATCCTAACGTCGCTATTATTGCTAGCATCATGCGTGCTATCCATAATAAACAGGCCTTCAAGTGTGGCTATGTGTCAGTATCTTCTGGTGAAACTGAAAGAGCGTTAGTGCCTCATTCAATTGTTAATAATGGTCATCGCTGGCATGTGCGTGCCTATGACCGTAAGAACAATGGTTTTCGGGATTTTGTGTCTACTCGTTTTACCTTTGTTGACCTTATTGAAGGGCCTTTACATGTGCATGAAGCCAGTCCTTATGATCAGCAATGGCAGCAAATGGTGAATATTGTGCTTGTTCCCCATCCGAAGCTTAAACAGTCGAAGGCGATTGAGATGGATTATGGTATGTCTGATGGGGTGTTATCGTTGCAATTAAGGGCCGCCGTTGCGGCTTATGTACTAAGACAATGGCAGGTGGATTGTTCAGCGCAGCATACTGAGGAACAGCAAGGTTGTCAGTTGGCACTTGCTAACCCTGAGGTGCTTGAATTAATAGAAAATATCTCTTTGGCACCAGGGATTGGTTAGGTTACACCTGGTATTAGCGAAAAGTGATAACACCATCAATTAAATATCGAACATTTTCTAGCTTAGATTTTTCACTAAGGGAAAGTATAGATAAGCCTGGATATTGAGATAGTCGTTTGAACAAATAACTGACTTCTTGATTAGCGTATTGATCATGTGTTTCATTTACTTTTGAGCGTCGACCAAATAAAGCATCAGCTTCATCGAAGAATAATATCCAGTTTTCTGATTCTGCTTGGGCAATGAGTTTTGATAGGTGTTTCTCGGTTTCGCCAATATACTTGTCGAGTAAGCGTTGACAGTCAACGAAACAGACCGATTGTTTAGTATGGTAAGCAATATGATTCAGTTGCATGGCCTTATCTAAGTGATGGCTACCGTAAAAAGCCAGTTTTGTGCTGGTATTTTTTTCTGATTTGGCAATCGCCTCTTTTAATTGGTCAATGTCCTCTTGAAGTAAGGCCGTATCTCGGGCTGCTGCAATAGGGTTAGATAACATATGTATGAATGAAACAGGACCACGGTTGTAGTCACTAAATAGCGTTTTGAAGTCTCTGATAGTCATTATCATTCTCCTCGATTTTTGGCTTGATAAAACAATTACAATTATTGAAAATCTACTACCTAGCAGAACAATGTCAATTTTCACCCTTGTGCATGGGTAATGAAGCGAGCCGTTAAACAATTAATGCATAAACAATAGCCATAATAGCCTTTCTTAACCAGTTGATTTCTGCTATTTTCTCCATCAAATAGACGTCCGGATGTCTCAATTTAAACTGCCACGTGGAAAATCTCATGAGCAAAGTGTCGTTGCCAAAAGAAAAAATCAAAATATTATTACTTGAAGGTTTGCATCAAAGTACCTTGGATAC
The DNA here is from genome assembly GCF_913020055.1 of uncultured Paraglaciecola sp. Taxonomy (GTDB): domain Bacteria; phylum Pseudomonadota; class Gammaproteobacteria; order Enterobacterales; family Alteromonadaceae; genus Paraglaciecola. The sequence continues at coordinate 29,891 of NZ_CAJWCF010000024.1, forward strand.
GCTTCAAGCTAGCGGTTATGAAAATATTGAATACTTAAAAACCTCACTTCCAGAAGAAGAGTTGATTGCCAAAATTAAAGACGTTCATTTTGTTGGGATCCGTTCCAGAACACAGCTAAATGAAAACGTTATAGCTGCTGCGAATAAGTTGGTTGCTGTAGGTTGTTTTTGTATCGGCACAAACCAAGTTGATTTAGTGGCTACGCAAAAACGTGGTATCCCCGTGTTTAATGCACCGTTTTCAAATACTCGTTCTGTAGCAGAATTAGCATTGGCGCAAATCATTCTGTTATTGCGTGGTGTTCCAGCGAAAAATGCCAAAGCCCACAAAGGTATTTGGGATAAAAGCGCAGTGGGATCTTTCGAAGCGCGTGGTAAAACACTAGGTATTATTGGTTACGGCCATATAGGTACTCAATTAAGTATCTTAGCCGAACATCTTGGCATGCGAGTGCAGTTTTTTGATATTGAGAATAAGTTGGTTTTGGGGAATTCAACTCAAGCTAAAACATTAAAACAATTATTAAACACTTCTGATGTAATAAGTCTACATGTGCCAGAGACTAAGCAAACTCAAAACATGATTGGTGCCAAAGAGCTCGGAATGATGAAGGATGGCGCAATACTCATGAATGCAGCCAGAGGCACAGTGATTGATATTGATGCTTTGGTAGAGGCGTTAAAAAGTGGCAAATTATCCGGTGCGGCAATCGATGTATTTCCTGTGGAACCGAAGTCAAATGATGACATTTTTGAATCACCATTGACCCAGTTCGACAATGTTATTTTAACGCCACATGTTGGTGGAAGTACTCAAGAAGCCCAGCAAAATATTGGTATTGAAGTGGCTGGGAAATTGGCCAAGTACAGCGATAATGGTTCGACTTTGTCAGCAGTTAATTTTCCAGAAGTGTCTTTGCCTGAACATACAGACCGTTCACGATTACTGCATATTCATAAAAATGCACCTGGTGTATTAACACAAATTAACCAAGCCTTTGCTCAGAAAGGTTTAAATATTGCTGCTCAGTATTTGCAAACGAATGAAAATATCGGTTACGTAGTAATTGATGTTGAGACTGACCATGCGGAAGAGGCATTTGAGCAATTACAAAAAATTGATGGCACGATCAAAACTAGAATATTGCATTAACTTAGTGATTGTTTTTCACTGTTAAAAATAAAAAATGCCTGCTTATTTAGCGGGCATTTTTTATGACCAGTGATAACGTTTGAGTTCTAGAAAAGGGCGGTTATACAGGCAATACAATAGTGAACTTAACACCTTTCCCCAATTCTGAATGACAATCAATGGTGCCTCGAAGTACTTTCATCACTATGTTGTTACAGATATGCATACCTAATCCGCAACCTTCGGTTTCTCTGGCTAACGTGAAGAAAGGTTTATACATATTTTCAATTGTTTGCGTGTTCATACCTTTACCATTGTCTCGGTAAATCAAAACAAGCTTTTTGTTTCCTATTGAGTCAAATTCAACATTGGCTTTAATCGTTATTTGCCCTTCTATATCTGGGGCAAAAGCATGATGAGCAGAATTCATAATTAAGTTAATGAGCAGTTGACTCAAAGCACCTGGGTTGCTGTTCACAGATAAGTCGGCTGGAATATCGACACAAAATTTATGTGGCGTTTGTTTTAACCTAGGTTTAAGCGAGAGTAGAACTTCGTATACATATTCGCAAAGCGAAAATGTGCGAACGTCTTGACTGTGTTGGTCAATCGATAAACGTTTAAATGTTTTGATTAATCCATCTGCTCTGAGCATATTACGTTCAATTATTTGCGATGCTTCAGCCGATTCTTTTAAGTAGTTGATGAGTTCAGAACGTTTCAATTGGTCATCTTGGACCTTTTCTAAACAGGTTTTTTGCATGTCCTCTAGAAAACTTGCAGCGGTTACGGAAACCCCAATAGGTGTACTGATTTCATGAGTTAAGCTCGACATCATTGTGCCTAACGCCGCCATACTTTCCAATTCTAGCAACTGACTTTGCACTTCCGCTCGTTGCTCAATAGCTTTTTTTAGTAAGCTACTCACTTCTTCTGCGATATCTTTTTGCACCACATATTTTTTATGAAGGGCTACTTTTTGTTGCAAGTCTTTAGTTTTGTTTTTGGAATGAGCTAACAATGCGCAGACACTATTAGCTGCACGTCTTAGTAGTAATAACTCACCCGCGTCGGCATTTCTTGTGGTATTAAACAAAGCATTAAATACACCTCTAATGGTCCCGTCTTCAGACACTATTGGCACGAACCAATTGGCAACAATGCCTAATTCCTTCGCTTCGATATGCATAGCCTTCCAAGATTTGGACGCACAGACATCAGGTTCTATGACCTGTACTCCGTGTTTTAGATCTTTTTTAAAATCAGACTTAGAATTGTTTAATAGATATTTGATGACATTGTTAACAAATCTTGGATGTTGGCCATTACTTTTATGCAGAACACGGAAAATAGGCCTATTGCTATCAAATAACAGTACCTGACAATGGCAACTGCCTAATATAGTTTCCAAACACTCGGTAATTATTTTCATGGCGCTATCTAATGGCTTGCCATTTAACAAGTTTTCCATTGAATAGGCTCGTGCATCATCCAATATGCGTTGTGAGGCTAACGCAATATTTCTTTCATTGTCATCATTTGAAACAAGTTGTAGGGGTTGCATAGAATTTATTATTTTTATTAGAACTATACTTTATCAACAATCTATCATATTTTGCTCAGTTGTAAAGTTACTGAGCCTTTTAAAGATCTCCGTGAATTGCTTGTAGAGCAGATATGGCGCTGACAGCGGCAGTTTCTGTGCGTAACACTCTAGGCCCAAGTTGAATGGTTTGAAAACCACTTTGCTCTGTTTGATAAATTTCTTGTTCTGAAAACCCACCTTCTGGACCAATCAATAATCTCGCTCCAGCAGGAGGCATTGATATATGTCTAAACGCTTTCTCGGCTCTTGGGTGTAATGTGAGACGAACCTGATTGGTGGATAAGTTTACCCAGTCAGCAAATAAACTAGGTGTATGTAATATAGGTAATACGTTTCTGCCACACTGCTCGCAGGCAGCTATGGCTAATTTTTGCCATTGTTCATGTTTTTTAGACCACCTTTCTTTACTCAGTTTCACACCACAACGTTCGGTAATTAGAGGAGTGATTTCGGTTACACCTAATTCGACCGACTTCTGGATCACCCATTCCATTCTGTCACCCCGAGATATTCCTTGGCCTAGATGAATACTAAGTGGTGATTCAATGCTTATTGAAATCTTAGATTCAATGCGAACGACTACCTTACGTTTTGCCACTTCAAACAGTTCGCCACTATATTCGTTTCCGTCACCATTAAATAAAACCACGGCTTGCCCCGCTTTAGCACGTAAAACGTTAGCTACATGATTAGTGGCATCATCAGTCAAAGTAACATAACTGTCAGTGGATAATTCAAATGGGTAATAGATTCTGCTGATGCGCATTGCTTTGCTCGCTAAGGTTTTTATAAATGGTATCAACAGAGTCAAATTTAAAGAAGAGAAAATATGTCGGTGCCACCTCAAAAACACGTGGGTAACTTAAAGTGATTTAGGTAAAGTGGCTATGAAATGACGAAGTAGTATGAGTATAAAAGTGAAAAATAGACTTGATAAAATATTAAGCGTTGGCGGATGGTTCAATTCCGCCTAGCTTCTCATTATTGCTCAGTTAATCTCAATCACTTCAGACGTATTAATAGATTGAGTTGTCTCTCGTTCTTGCGCTATGGCGTTAGCACCTTTTCGAGCAAACTTAGTGTTTTTGCCCTTTTCTCTAGACATCGAAAAGCCGAAAAGTAAAACCAAAGAAATAACTAATAAACTGACTAGTAACATTTTCAATTCCTTTATAAAAATATTAGGCCACCAAAAATAGGTGAACTACATTATAGCATTAAATTTTTTTTTATTTAAATCAATTTAACCAAATGAATTATGTTAAAACATTGACTTGGGTCAAGTATCTACTGAGTAAATGACAAAATTATGAAACGCCCTAATTCTAGGCATAAAATAATAACAGTAGACTATTGTCTAATTGATTAAAATGACGTTTCGACTATCGTGGGCTCGGCATGGAGAATGGCATCTTAATTAGTGGCAACTTTTAATAAAAAGGTAGGAAATAAAAATGTTTGGATTTGACGCAGATAAAATGTCCCAGATGATGGACACATATGTTATCCCTTGGGGAATAAATATTGTTATAGCAATAGTCATTTACGTTGTTGGTAAAATGATTGTTGGTGTATTGATGAATGTGGTTGGCAAACTCATGGCTCGTTCTAAGTATGACGACATGTTGATTGATTTTGTTAAAGCGATTGCAAGAGCAGTGTTAATGCTGTTCGTCATAATTGCAGCTTTAGATCAACTAGGTGTTGATACAACGTCGTTAGCAGCCATTTTAGCGGCAGCAGGCCTAGCAATAGGTTTATCATTACAAGGTTCATTGCAGAATTTTGCTGCAGGCGTGATGTTACTTGTATTCAAACCTTTTAAAGCCGGTGATTTCATCGAGGCCGGTGGTGCAACTGGTGTGGTTAAAAGTATCAGCATTTTCACCACAGTAATGACCTCAGGTGATAACAAAGAAATCATAGTACCAAATGGTAGTATCTATGGTGGCAACATCACTAACTATTCAGCCAAAGAAACTCGTAGAGTTGATATGGTGGTAGGAATTGGTTACGACAGTGATTTGAAAAAAGCTAAAGAAATATTAAATGAAATGGTTGCAGCCGATGACCGTATCTTAAAAGATCCTGCACCTACTGTAGCAGTGGCAGAATTAGCAGACAGTAGTGTTAATTTTGTAGTCCGTCCTTGGGTTGCCTCTGGTGATTATTGGGCAGTGAAATTTGACTTTAACGAAGCCGTTAAGTTGCGTTTTGATGCCGAGGGTATTTCTATTCCATTCCCTCAAATGGACGTACATGTTCATAAAAACGACTAATCTTAAATCGTTATATAAAATGCCGCCCTAGTGTTAATAACTAGCGCGGCATTTTTTTGTCTTTGAAAAAGTTAAATTTTACAGTTAGGTTTGTTCGTTGCTAAGCGATAACTTTTTATTGCGTTAGGCATATTCTTGGATAAATTTTTGATACGCGTTGATGGCAGTGGGTGAGTGGATAAAAACTCAGGTTGCCTGTCACCGCCGCTAGCTTTATCCATGTTCTGCCATAAATTAATGGACTGTTGTGGATCAAAACCTGCTTTGGCCATTAGGTCTAATCCAATCAGGTCAGCTTCTGATTCATGAGTTCGACCGAAAGGTAATTGAACGCCAACTTCTACGCCTAACCCCAAACCAGCCATGATCATATTACTGCTGGCAATTTCGTTTGCTTTTAGTAGCTGATTGGTGACTTCCATTCCCACACCTATAAGGGCACTACTCGACATTCTTTCGTTACCATGTTCGGCAATAACATGACCCACTTCGTGACCAATTACCGCCGCAAGTTGATGTTGATTTTCAGAAAGCTCAATTAAACCTGTGTATACGCCAATCTTGCCTCCTGGCAACGCAAATGCATTGATTTGCGGGGAGTCAAATACTACTAGCTCCCATTCACCGGCAAACACTGATTTTGGTACATGTTGTGTAATTGCATCGGCAATACACTTTACATATCTATTGGATATTGGCTGAGTAGACACTTTTTGTTCTGTTTTCATACCAGCAAACGCTTGTTCGCCCATTCCTGCCAACTGGGAGCTAGAATAGAGTTTGAGTTGGTTACGTCCTAGTGGTGATTTAGCACATGATGAAACAAAGGTTGTGATGATAACGATTAAGCATAAATATTGAGTACAACGCATGGTATTTATTCATAAAGTCTAATAGTTAGCTAAATTATAACCTGAATTGTCATATCGATTAAGCTTCCGTTCAGTTAAAAACAGCTAATTTAGGTTATTACTAATTTAAAAATTTAATCTATCATGCATAAACTCTCTGTTGTTCCTTCAACAATATTAGTGATGTTTTTCTTATCGGCATGCGCCAACTCCAACCATGTAGACCATCAAGCAAAGAATCAATTTGTCACAGAGTTTTATGCATGGGTTGAAAACGTAGAGAAAATTAAATTTAAATCATATGTGGGAGAAGGGGCTGCAATAGGTGCGGTAGATGGTTTACTAAGTAATTCAAGGGGCAATAGTCAGGATATGTTAGCTGGGGCCATTATTGGCGGATTATTTGGTGGGTTACTCACCGCTTTGTTTGAAGGGGATACTAATGGTTATGAATATCAGCTAGCGGCGGTGGATGGCGATCTTGTTAGTGTGATTTCAGACGATAAAGCAGCGGAGCAGGGACAATGTGTGAGTGTACGAGTTGCAGGTGATGTACGTATTCGATTAGCACCCATGTCAGCTTGTGATGAAGCTGCACAAGATTACCCACAATCCTTTTAGTTAAAAACCAATGTAGCCCCAGATATGGGGCTATATTTTTCTATATAACTATTTAAACACTGGCTTTTAAGCGTTCAGCAATATCGGTTTTTTCCCAAGGAAACTCTTCTCTGCCAAAGTGCCCATAGGCAGCTGTTGCTTGGTAGATAGGTCGCTCTAAGTCGAGCATTTTAAGCAATCCAAAAGGTCTAAGTTCGAAATGTTCACGTACTAAAGCAACCAACACACTTTCTGATACTTTACCTGTACCAAAGGTCTCAATGCTGATTGAAGTAGGTTCTGCTACGCCAATAGCATATGACAATTGGATTTCACATCTGTCAGCCAGTCCTGCCGCTACGATATTTTTTGCTACATAACGTCCAGCATATGCGGCTGATCTATCGACTTTTGATGGATCTTTACCAGAAAAAGCACCACCGCCATGTCTTGCCATTCCACCGTAAGTATCGACTATTATTTTACGACCAGTTAATCCACAATCGCCCATCGGGCCACCAATTACAAACCGACCTGTTGGGTTAATAAAAAATTTGGTTTCTTTGCTTAGCCACTTTTCAGGTAATACAGGTTTAATGATTTCTTCCATCACGGCTTCACGTAAATCAGCTGTGCTAATACTTTCATCATGTTGAGTCGATAATACAACTGCATCAATTGCAACTGGTTGATTATTTTCATAGACAAAGGTCACTTGACTCTTTGCGTCAGGACGTAACCAGTCGAGCTTGCCACTTTTACGCACTTCTGATTGGCGTTTTACCAAGCGGTGAGAATAAGTAATAGGTGCCGGCATTAACACTTCTGTCTCATTGCTTGCATAACCGAACATTAAACCCTGGTCGCCAGCGCCTTGTTCTTCTGGTGAGGTACGATCAACGCCTTGGTTAATATCTGGGGATTGTTTACCTATGGCATTTAATATGGCACATGAATCGGCGTCAAAGCCCATATCTGAATGCACATAGCCAATTTCTCTAACCGTTTTGCGGGTGATTTCTTCAATATCTACCCAAGCTGACGTTGTGACTTCGCCACCAACTAACACCATGCCAGTCTTAACAAAGGTCTCGCACGCCACTCTAGCCTTCGGATCTTGGGTCAATATAGCGTCTAAAACTGCGTCAGAAATTTGATCTGCAATTTTATCAGGGTGTCCTTCAGAAACAGATTCAGAAGTAAATAAGTGTGAGGTCATAAAACCACCTTGGTTCAAAGTCGATATACGGATTTATGGGGGTATTTTAACGAATCAAATATAAAATACCAGTCTTTACTTCTAGACGTCCAAACGTCTATAAATTTTATTCTGCTAAGGTGTAAAAAAAAGTCATATACAAATAATGATTCATAAAGGATTTAGCATTGCAGTTACTGGCTAGCTAATACAAAATGCACAGCTAACTTAGGTGTCTGTAGCACAGAGTTACGGTACAGCATAATTATTGGATCAGTCAGGAGACTACATGTCGTCATCACGTCGAGAACTCGCCAACGCCATTCGCGCCCTTAGTATGGATGCCGTTCAACAAGCTAACTCAGGACACCCAGGTGCTCCGATGGGGATGGCTGACATAGCGCAAGTGTTGTGGGCAGATCATATGCAGCATAATCCAAGCAACCCCGATTGGGCTAACAGAGATAGGTTTGTGTTATCTAACGGGCACGGCTCGATGTTGATATACTCTCTGCTACATTTGACAGGTTATGCACTACCTATTGAAGAATTAAGAAATTTCCGTCAATTGCATTCCAAAACTCCAGGACACCCTGAGTATGGTTATGCGCCTGGTGTTGAAACAACTACAGGTCCTCTAGGACAAGGTATCAGTAACGCAGTTGGTATGGCGATAGCCGAAAAAACCTTAGCTGCACAGTTTAACCAGCCTGATTTTGATGTGGTTGATCATTTCACTTATTGCTTCTTAGGTGATGGTTGTTTGATGGAAGGTATTTCTCATGAAGTATGTTCTTTAGCCGGCACATTGGGCTTAGGCAAATTGGTCGCGTTTTGGGATGACAACGGTATTTCAATCGATGGTCATGTAGAAGGCTGGTTCACTGATAATACCCCAGCTCGTTTTGAAGCTTATGGATGGCATGTTATTGCTGACGTAGATGGGCACGATCCTCAAGCTATTGCTGATGCGATTGTCGCTGCTAAAGCTGAAACGTCTAAGCCGACCTTAATTTGTTGTAAAACCATCATTGGTTTTGGTTCACCAAACAAGTCAGGTAGCCACGATTGTCACGGAGCACCTTTAGGTGTCGATGAAATTAAAGCCGCTCGCGAATTCCTTAACTGGCCTTATGCACCTTTTGAAATTCCTGCTGACGTATACGCTGGTTGGGATGCTAAAGCTTCAGGTGCTGAAAAAGAACAAACTTGGAATACACAATTTGCTGCATACCAACAAGCACATCCTGAACTAGCTGCAGAGTTAACCCGTCGTTTAGCTGGTGATTTACCTGCCGATTTTGCGGAAAAAGCCGATGCTTTCATTCAGCAATCACAAGATAAAGCTGAAAATGTGGCTAGCCGTAAAGCCTCGCAAAATTCAATTGAAACATTCGCAACTTTGTTACCTGAAGTATTAGGTGGCTCAGCTGATTTAGCTGGCTCTAACCTTACAATTTGGTCAGGTACGAAAGGTATTTCAGCGGATGATGCCAGTGGTAACTATATATACTACGGCGTACGTGAGTTTGGTATGAGTGGCATCATGAACGGAATTGGACTGCACGGTGGATTCCGTCCATTCGGTGCGACTTTCTTAATGTTTATGGAATATGCACGAAACGCAGTACGTATGGCATCATTGATGGGCATTCCAAATATTTTTGTGTATACCCATGACTCTATCGGTCAAGGTGAAGATGGTCCTACTCATCAACCTATCGAACAAGTTGCTAACTTACGTCTTACTCCCAACCTTGCGACATGGCGTCCTTGTGATGGTGCAGAAACAGCTGTTGCATGGAAGTCTGCGCTAGAACGCAAAGATGGCCCATCTGCATTAATCTTTAGTCGTCAAGGACTACCTGCCCAGCAACGTGATGCTCAGCAGTTAGCCAATGTAGCTAAAGGTGGTTATGTATTAAAAGATTGTGCGGGTACCCCTGATGTCATCTTAATCGCTACAGGCTCTGAGGTAGGCATTACTGTTGATGCTGCTGAGCAATTGACTGCTTCAGGTACAGCTGTGCGTGTTGTGTCTATGCCTAGTACTTCAGTGTTTGATAAGCAAGATGCGGATTATCGCGAGTCAGTATTACCCAAATCTGTGACTAAACGTGTGGCTGTTGAAGCCGCTCATGTAGACTTTTGGCATAAGTATGTTGGATTTGGCGGCGCCGTTGTGGGCATGTCCACATTTGGTGAATCTGCGCCGGGTGCGGCTTTACTGAAACACTTCGGTATTACCACAGAGGCAGTAGTTGCAGCGGCAAAAGGCTTAAACTAAAAGCTATTTTTATTTCCAAAGGCGCTTTTTAGCGCCTTTTTTCTATACTCAGGTAAAAATTAAAGAGTGTTATGTTACGTATCGCAATTAATGGTTTTGGTCGAGTTGGACGCAATGTTCTCAGAGCCCTATATGAAACGGGTCGCAATTCTCAAATAAAAGTTGTAGCGATCAATGAAGTAGCTGAGCCAAAAGGCATTGCACATTTGCTCAAATACGATACATCCCATGGACGTTTTGGTTTTTCTGTTGAATTACAAGCAAAACGCCTAGTTGTTGCAGGAGATGAGATCCTGCTATTGCAGCACGAAAATATTGATGATCTTCCATGGAAACAACTTGATATTGACTTAGTACTTGAATGTTCTGGTGTACATAATGACAGGGCGGCTGGACAATCGCATTTAGATCAAGGTGCTACAAAAGTGCTATTTTCTCAACCATGTGGTTCAGATATGGATGCTACGGTAATTTATGGAATTAATGATCATCAATTAACCGCTGACGATTTAATTGTTTCCAACGGCTCCTGCACAACCAACTGTATTGTCCCGATTATACAAGTATTAGATGATGCATTTAATGTACTGAGTGGCACGATTACGACCATTCATTCATCAATGCACGATCAACAAGTGATAGATGCATACCATACAGATTTACGACTTACTCGTGCGGCCAGCCAATCAATTATTCCAGTCGACACAAAGTTAGCCATAGGCATCGAACGAATTTTACCTAAATTTGCAGGTAAATTTGAGGCCATAGCGGTAAGAGTGCCTACTATCAATGTCACTGCTATGGATTTAAGTGTCACCCTTGAAAAACGTGTTTGTATTGATGAAGTGAACCAAGCACTGAAACAAGCCAGAGAAGGGCGCTTGGAAGGAATTTTGGACTACACTGAAGAACCTTTAGTGTCAGTTGATTTTAATCACGATCCGCATTCTTGTATAGTAGATGGCAGTCAAACACGGGTGAGCCACAAACAATTAGTCAAAACCTTAGTGTGGTGTGATAACGAATGGGGTTTTGCTAATAGAATGATTGATACAGCAATAGCTATGGCAAAGACCGAGTCCAATACAAATCGAAGCTAAATTTAGAAGTTATTATTTACAAGGTAATTTATGTCCATATTGAAAATGTCCGAGCTTGATTTAGCCGGTAAAAAAGTATTAATACGTCAAGATTTAAATGTGCCAATAAAAGATGGCAAGGTGACATCCGATGCACGTATTCGCGCGTCATTGCCTACTATTAAAGTTGCAGTAGAAGCTGGCGCTAAAGTGATGCTGATGTCGCATTTAGGACGTCCAACTGAAGGCCAATATGCTGAAGAGTTTTCATTGCAACCTGTGGTTGATTATATGCAAGAAAACACATCGCTTAATGTGCGCCTAGTGAAGGATTACTTAACCGGTGTTGAAGCTAAAGCAGGCGAAGTTGTAGTGCTAGAAAATGTACGTTTTAATCTTGGCGAAAAGAACGATGATGAAACCTTAGCAAAACAATATGCAGCATTATGCGACATCTATGTCATGGACGCATTTGGTACTGCCCATCGTGCTCAAGCTTCAACTCATGGTGTGGGAGTGTTTGCGCCAGTAGCATGTGCCGGTCCTTTACTTGCTGGAGAGCTTGATGCTGTGGGTAAAGCGTTACATAACCCGCAACGACCTTTGGTGGCGATTGTTGGTGGCTCAAAAGTATCTACAAAACTAACAGTATTAGATGCCTTATCTAAAATCGCTGATCAATTAGTGGTCGGTGGCGGCATTTCGAATACGTTTATAGCTGCACGTGGTTATAACGTAGGCCGCTCATTACATGAAGCAGACCTCATTCCAGAAGCTAAACGTTTAATGGATTCACTAGATATCCCAGAAGCAGTCGATGTGCGTGTAGGCAAAAACTTTTCGGAGTCAGAACCCGCAGTCATAAAAGATGTTTCTGAAGTGCAAGACGACGAAGAGATCATGGATTACGGCCCACAAACCGCTGAAAATGTGGCGTTAGTATTAAAAGGTGCCAAAACTATCTTATGGAATGGCCCTTGTGGTGTGTTTGAATTTGATAATTTTGCTAAAGGTACCGAAGTTGTTGCGCGAGCGATTGCTGATAGTGATGCATTTTCAATTGCCGGTGGTGGTGATACGCTAGCCGCTATTGATAAATGGAATTTAAGTGACAAGATTTCTTATATCTCTACTGGTGGTGGTGCTTTTCTTGAGTTTGTAGAAGGTAAAGTATTACCTGCAGTAGCTATGTTAGAAGCTAGAGCGGCTAAATAGCTTCTTGATGAAGTCCCATAGAATATAATAATGAGAAGAGTTGTAGCTCTCAATTTACTACCTTAAACCCTACAAGCCGTTATGCTCATCGGCTTACAACACATAAAATAGGAGTGTTGCACATGGCATCACAAGCCCAACTAGATATGCTGGCAAAAATTAATAGTCAAAATGGATTTATCGCTGCATTAGACCAAAGCGGTGGCAGTACACCTAAAGCTTTAGGATTGTATGGTGTAGAAGAGTCCGAGTATCAAGGCGACGAAGAAATGTTTGCCAAAGTACATGAAATGCGCACGCGTATTATCACCTCAAGTGTGTTTAACGGAGAGCGAGTATTAGGCGCGATTTTGTTTGAAAATACTCTCGATAGAGACATCTTAGGGCAAAGCAGTTCTAGCTACTTATGGAACGTAAAACAAGTAGTACCTTTCTTAAAAGTCGATAAAGGTTTAGAAGCCGAAGTGAATGGTACGCAGCTGTTAAAAGCGATGCCTGAGTTAGATGGTTTGTTGGCCAAAGCTAATGCTAAAAATGTATTTGGCACAAAAATGCGTTCTGTGGTTAAGCTGGCTAATGCACAAGGAATAGAAGCCTTAGTAGAGCAGCAATTTGCCGTAGCTAAACAAATTTTGGATGCTGGTTTAATGCCAATTATTGAGCCTGAAGTGGACATTCACAGCCCTGAAAAAGCTGAAGCTGAAGCATTGCTTAAAGCGTCAATCTTAAAACATTTGGGCCTTTTAGCTGCCGACCAGCAAGTAATGTTGAAACTGACTCTACCTGAAACCGCTAATTTTTATCAAGACTTGGTTAATCATCCTAAAGTGTTAAAAGTTGTGGCATTGTCAGGTGGTTATTCAAGGGAAGAAGCGAATAACAGGCTAACTGAGAATAACGGTATGATCGCTAGTTTTTCTCGCGCATTATCCGAAGGTCTGAGTGCTAAGCAGAGTGATGCTGAATTTGATGCAACTATGGATTCGTCAATTGAAAGCATTTATCAGGCTTCAAAAAGCTAGGATTATTATGTTTAAAAAGCTGGGTGTTTATATGCCCGGCTTTTTTTGCTCGGAAGATTGATATGATTACGCTATTATTTATTTTGGATTATCTTCATTGGATGAGAACGAATAAATTATGACCTTTGATCTACCCTTACCTTTGTATAAAAAACTCACGGTGACATTTAGAGTCGAACCCGGATGTTTAGGCCCCGATGGTATAGATCATATTGACGGTTTTTGTAAGTTTGCCAAAAAAGAAGTGGCTGGATTAGACTCTGACTTTGTTCGCTGGGTCATCACTCCTCGTTACGATAAATCGCTACTCGAAACAGAATATAAAACCAACAACAAACGCCTTGACCATGATAAAGCTGAGAAATATCTGCAAGTCTTCGGTAAAGAGCTCGATGATTTTGAAGAACACCTGCAAGACAAATTATCAGTTTTAATTGATCAATACCTTGGCCGTTGATTTCAGGCTAATACTGACTTAAGTGCTTACAAGTTAAAAATTCCAACTCAATTGTGTAAAGAATAAGGAACCTTTACCTTAGAAGCTGACATTCAATCACACTCCTATTATCTTATACACCAAGAATCAATTATGTAGGGCTAAATTTGTCCGATCAAACATTGGAGTTGTCGCAGCAATATGCGAATAAAAAATAAACTCACCGCTATTTTCTTTGTAACCAGTGTTGCCTTGGTGATTGTCCAAGTGCTTGTTATGCAATGGAGTATTGGTAAAGGAATGATTGATTATGTCAATGAGCGAGAGCTTAAGGCGTTGAGTGTCGTGGCGTCTTCATTAGCTGAGCTTTATCAACAAGATGGTGATTGGCAGAAAATCAGTGGTAAACATAGGCGCTTCAAAAATATCGTCGATCAGGGATTACTTGATTCTGAATTTAATCCTAAGCCTAACAGTAGACCGCCTAATCGTCCTAAAGGTCCGCGCCCAATGCCGGGGCAAAACAGGCTAAATAGGGATGGCGTGCCAGAAGAAAATTTAAATAGGAATGCTACTCATCAAGGTAAATCAGGTGCTCCCTTTGGCCCACCACCTGGTCAGAAAGGGCCTCCTATCTTCAAAGTCAGTTATGCGCTGTTAGATCCCGATAAAACCCTATTGGCCGGTTTGTATTCAAAGCATCAGAGTTTTAGTTACGTCGATATCTTAGTTGAAGGTAAGGTCGTAGGTTTTTTGGCAGTATCAAAGCGTGACCAGCTCACAGCTGGATATGAGTTAAGTTTTGTGGAACAGCAGCAGCGTTATATTGTCTTTGTTGCTTTAGGCCTAATTTTGATTGCTATGTTGATCGCTATTCCATTGGCGGCACATTTTGTCAGGCCCATTAAGCGTCTTACTGCGGCAATGAGCATGTTAACCTCAGGTGATTATCAACAACGAATCGACCTAAAAAGAAAAGATGAGTTTGCGCAATTAAGTAGAGATTTTAATGAACTCGCTGCAACCTTGCAGCAAAATGAGCAGGCGCGAAAACGCTGGTTGGCCGATATTTCACATGAATTGCGTACACCAGTTGCTGTGCTTAAAGGTGAACTTGAAGCCATGCTTGATGGTGTAAGGCCTCTTTCAATGGAGCGTATTCAATCTTCAAATGAAGAAGTAAAACAACTAGAAAAATTGTTAGATGATTTACATGAATTGACCAGAAATGACCTAGGATCCCTAGATTACCGTAAACAATCATTAGATTTAGTCCACTTGCTTCGTGAGGAAGTTAACCACTACTGCACGTTGTTGGGCGAGAAGGGGATAGCAGTCACATTTGGCGAGATGCCAAAACAAGCTAATATTTTTGGCGATACAAAACGATTGAAACAATTATTCGCTAACGTGTTTATTAATACCGCAAAATATGCCGGTGAGGGCGATACACTTAGGCTATCTGCTGAAGTGCAGCAACAAACCAATCAAATCAAATTAAGGTTTGAAGACAATGGATCTGGAGTCGATGAAACAGATTTACCTAAGCTTTTTGATCACCTGTTTCGAGTAGAAAATTCAAGAAATAGAACAACCGGAGGCAGTGGCCTAGGTTTGTCTATTTGTAAAAAGATTGTAGAGGCCCATCATGGTGAAATCAGTGCGTTTGTTTCTGAACTAGGTGGTTTGGGGATTTTAATCGTTTTACCATTGGAGTAACGACATATGGCTAAAAAACCACATGTTTTAATTGTTGAAGATGAAAAAAAACTCGCATCGTTATTAGCTGATTATTTGGCTGTTGCAGAATATGCTTCTAGCTCTCTACATGATGGTTTGGCGGTTGAACCTTGGCTTACTCAGCACCACACAGATGTCATTTTGCTTGATCTCATGTTATCCGGTAAAAATGGACTTGAAATTTGTACGTCGATTCGTCAAACAAGCCAAGTACCCATTATTATGGTCACTGCTAAGGTAGAAGAGATTGATCGATTACTTGGCTTAGAAATCGGTGCAGATGATTATATTTGTAAACCTTTTAGTCCCAAAGAAGTGGTTGCCAGAGTCAAGGCGGTGTTACGTCGAACTCACACTGTTAACTCACCAGATAAGGTGTCTTTACCTTTTACTATCGATGCTGACAGAATGGTTATGGCCATTGAACAGCAAGTGATAACGTTAACCTCAGTAGAAATCAAAATGTTGTCTTTGCTCAGTTCTGAGCCCGGCAGGATTTTTTCTCGTGACCAATTGATGAACTCCTGTTATTCGGATCACCGTATTGTCAGCGATCGTACTATTGACAGTCACATTAAAAAACTCAGAAAAAAAATCACGGTTATAGGCAATGAAAACTGGATCCAGTCAGTTTATGGTGTCGGTTATAAGTTGGTGGTGTGAATGTTATTAGTTGTAGTAGTTCACATTCGCTCTTACCGTTTAGGACGATAAGCTTTGAGTTAATCTGAGAAGCTGCTTTGAGCGATATGCAGCAGTTGGATCTGACTTAACCGAACGTCTGCTTTGCCCAAGATAACGGACGTAGCGATTTATTGCGGTTTCGTCCGGTTTGAGCGAAAAGCGGACAAACAAGTTAATAATCTTAAGGACTGGTTTTCCGACAGGCTAATGGAATGGTCGCCTCCCTTCCCAAACTAAAAACGTAATGGCAAAGTAGTGAGGCAGTTTCTCATCAACTC
>NZ_CAJWCF010000025.1 GCF_913020055.1 uncultured Paraglaciecola sp.
TTGCAAAAGTCATCGACATCGCAATACAACTCAACTAAATTCTTCATGCCTGTTCCTTGTTTAAATCAGATGTTTTTTGGTCGAAAGATCTGATCTTGGAACAGGCATTTAGTTCCATTGCTTAAACAGGATTGAGGTTAAATAATCTACCTGAGGCTATGATCCCTGATCTTCAATTACACACTGCACTCACCACTACAATTAGTTTGGCTACAGGCGCGCCTTCTAAGATTGTTGCAAAGCAATCCTTCCTGTCCTCACTGCTTGTTTAACTAACGTTACTTCTGGCGCTAACTTAAACAAATCGCCGTTTAATCCAGTCAAACTTCTGGGTACATGACTTAAACGGGCGATGTCTGCATTCGCTTGCAAATGCTCGCTTTCTCCGTGAGTAGGCACAGCTATTTGTGGGCGCACCCATTCGTACATTTGTTTTAGCTCTTCCTGACAGGGGTGGCCAGATGCATGGATGGGTAGTTCTGAGTCATCGGCCATCAATGTGTGTATTTTGCGATCTTTGTAGGCTTTAAGTAGGTTTTCAATAGACTCTTCGTTGCCGGGGATCACGATAGAGCTGAATATCACTAGGTCCCCCTCGTCCAGAGACACATTGCGATAGGTGTCTTTGGCTAATTGATTTAATGCAGCTCTAGGTTCACCTTGGCTCCCCGTTGCCACTGCTAATACTTCTTCTGGTAGTAAATATCCTGTATTAAATGCGTCAAGCACAGGCAAATCATCAGGCCAATGCCCAGTGGCTTTGGCGGCGCCTACGGTGTTTTGTAACGAACGACCAAACAACGCAAAATAACGCCCCGTCTCTTTAGCTATTCTTGCTAAGGTAATCAAACGAGCAATATTGCTGCTAAAACAGCCCACTATGACCCGTCCCTTTGCGTTTACCACAGCTTGTTTCAAACCTGTATAACATTGTTGCTCAGACACCGAGTGCCCTTCGCGATTAGCATTGGTAGAGTCACACACCATAGCTAGGATATTTTGCTTAGCCAATAGTTTAAAAGCATGGGGGTTAAATGGTTTATCTGTGACTGGCGCTAAATCAATTTTCCAATCAGCTGTATGAAACACGTTGCCTGCAGAGGTTCTGATCACAAAAGCATGAGGCTCTGGTAAAGAATGGGTAATCAGCATCCATTCAACGTTAAATACGCCAATATCGACACGCTGGCCACTGTCGATTTCGATAATCGGAATGTTGTCACCTTGACCATCACGAGCAAGCTTTCGGCGTAATATTTCTGCAGTATATTTAGTGGTGTAAACAGGGCATTTAAAGCGACGCCATAAATAAGGCAAAGCGCCAATATGATCTTCATGGGCATGGGTAATTACAATGCCCGCTAACTGCTCTTTGCGTTGGCTGATAAAACTAGGGTCGGCAGACACAACGTCGTGTTTATGCAACCCAGAAGTTTTTGCTTCAGCTTCAGTGCAAAGTGGGCTACTAAAAGTTATGCCACAGTCCATCATCAACCACTGCCCAGCATGACCATAAAGATTCATATTCATGCCAATTTCACCTGTACCGCCTAAAGGCAGAAACCAAAGATCTTTATCGCTGGGAGTAAGTGACTGAATAATAAATTCCTAATATAGACAAACTGTAAGGGGGATAAGCAGCGCCTGTCCGCGCTACTTTTATTTTTAAACTAAACCAACAAGAATTGATCCTACAGGCAGAACATACGTTGCCCAATCATTGAACAACAAAACTGGCTAAATCTTCTCCCAAGCTGGTAACTGGCTTTTCAATGATACGGCCTAATTCTTCCTCTCCTTGCAAAAGAATAAAGGTGGGTGTGTACCTTAAGTCATATTTTTGGTGCAAATTAGTCGGATCTTGTTTGTTATAATTCACCCCATGTAACGACAAGTTAGCCAAATCCACACCTGACAAATCCAATAACTTTAACAGTCTAGGGACTTCACGTTCACTGTCGTGGCACCAAGTGCCGAACAATACAACTAGCGACTTACCCGATACAACATTTACCGCTGTGATCTCGCTGGCACTTGGTTGGTATTGTTCATAAATGGCCCGAAATTGCGGATAATCAGCCATCAACTGGGCCGCCGAAATGATTCCAGTAAAGGGCTCAGATGCCACTCTATGCTGCTCTGTCGAACCACAGCCTACAGACACAACAACCACTAAAGCGAGAAATAGCGCTTTCATTTTAATTTCCTTTTAATGTATTCAGGCCTTCGCCAAAGTATTGATTAATGTTTATGTGACTCGCCAATATTTCGCGTTTCACCGGGTGCTGAAAAATAGTCGACAGTACCTGATTTAAGCTGATTAGGAATAACCACTGGCACGTGAATACCAATAGACTGTTTGGCATTGATTATTTCGTTCAGAATATCATTACCTTCGGCTGAAAAATAGAACCAATACGGCGGCAAAGCAGTATCGCTAACACGTTCTTTCCAATGGCTTTTATAAGGTAGAAAATGTTTATCTTCTGGATCAGCATCGCCCAGATGCATAACTGTGACAGACGTATTTTGACTATTTAGGGTCACTCTAAAAACCAAGTTTTCAATTTCTGCTCGACTGGGCCAACCAGCATGAGGAATGCGCACCGCATCAATTTCTAAACCAGCGACTTCAAAAGCTTTGGGATGCTGATCAAATGCTAGTTTAACACTTGTCACTTGTGGGAGTATTTGCTTCGCACCAGACAATAACATCAATTCTGTAACCGCCTGTTCAGGTGCGATTAACTGAGTCATCGGATATTTCAACATATATTTCAACACCTCATCTGCGGCGAAATGATCACCATGTGCGTGACTAATAACAATAGCGGTAAGGTTGTCAAAAGGCGGAGCAGCACTGAAAATCGCCTGTTTAGTCTGTTCTGGTACCAGCTGATAAGTGCCAAATACTTGATGGAAAAACGGATCGAACAACACTTTTTTATCGCCATTTGTAATCAAAACAGCTTCATTCGCAACATAAGTGGCTGAGCTTTGATGAGCCAAAGCAATAGGTTGACCAATCAAAATTAACCACACACAAAAAACTACCAGTCTCATTATCATTCCATTTCAGTGGTTATAGTTGGCTTCTCAGTTTCACTATACAGTTGAAACATATATTCTTGCATATTCGCAACGTACTCCTCAGCCTTTTGTAAGTTGCCACTATCAATATTATCTTCCACCAAAATAGCAAAATCGCTGAGTTGCCCAAAGCCGTAACTTCCTGCCGAACCTTTCAATTTATGCATAAGAAATTTAATCTGAGCCCAATCATTTTGAGCTCTGGCAGCTTGTATATCTTCTAATTTTTTATTGAAACTTAATCGATAGTTTTGCACTAATTGCTCAAACTCAGAACGATTGTTAGCAAATTTAGTCTGTGATTTATTTTCTTTATTTGTATTGAGGTGAGTCTCATTGTCTATCACCTTAGCTAAGTACTTGGTCAACATAGCGTAGAAATTTTGGCTATCAATGGGTTTAGCAAAGTGCGCAATAGCACCTGCTGCCAACATATTCTTTTTACTATTTGAATCAACATTGGCCGTCAACATGATAATTGGTGCGGTGAAACCTCTTTGTTTAAGAATAGTGGTGGCTTGTAAGCCATCCATTTCTGGCATTTGCATATCCATTAAAACTAAATCAAAACGTTCTTTTTCACAGACAGTTACCGCCTGCTGACCATCGTTAACCAAAGTCAGTTGAGCACCAGTTTTAGCCACCAAATAAGCCACCAACTGACGATTGTCTTCATTGTCGTCAGCACACAGGATATGCCCAATTAATTCAGGTATCTCTGCCTTAGGCTGCAAATCTCTGAGTGGTACCTGGTCAGCCTGATTTTGGTTAATCATTACTTGCTTGTTTGCCGCTTCTACATAAGGCATATACACCGCAAACTGACTGCCTTTGCCTTCTTGACTGGTCACTTTGATATGCCCACCGAGCATTTCTGTTAGTTGTTTACTGATATATAAACCTAAACCTGTACCGCCATATTTTCTATTGGTTGACTGATTACCTTGAGAAAAAGCAGTAAACAATCGCAACTGTTGTTCATCACTCATACCCGGCCCAGTATCAGATACTACAAAAATAAACCTTTGCCTAAAGGTGTCCCAATGAATGTTTAAGTCCACCTGCCCTTGATGAGTGAACTTGATAGCGTTATTGCACAAATTTAGCAAAATTTGTTTGAGTCGAGTGGGATCCGAATTAAATTCATAAGGTAACGGGAAGTTAAGTTTAAGATTAAAGACAAGGTGTTTTTCTCTGGCGAATCCCTCCATATAAGCGTTAACTTCTTGCAGTAAACCAGCCAATACGATATCAGTTTTGTCGAGTTTGATTTTACCCGCTTCTATTTTTGATAAATCTAAAACATCGTTAACTATATTCAGTAAATATTGCCCGCCATTTTGCACAGCCAAAATGGCTTTGGCTTTATCACTTTCACTGGCATTTACGTCACTGAGTATCTCAGAAAAACCGATTATTGAATTAAGTGGAGTACGAATTTCGTGACTTACATTGGCCAAAAACCGACTTTTAGCGTCAGTCGCAGATGCAGCAAGTTGTTGTTCTTTTTGTGCTATTTCGACTTGATACTTAATGGTATTGGTTTGGCGTATTTCTTCAGCCTGATCTTTTATTTTCTGCTCACGCTCCATAACAGCACTTTGCATACTGCTAAATTCTTTGGCTAATTCTCCCAGCTCACTTTTTTCTGACACTTTAATTTGGTCAGTGTAGCTTCCACTTGCTACCAGTTTTGCAGCGTCCAACAAACGGCCGACTGGCCGAGTGATACTGCGGGCAATAAAAAAAGAGCCCAACAATGCCAATAGTACCCCAACTATAAAAAACGGTAACAACTCCAACATAAAGGCGTTGCGGTTTTTTAACCAATCACTGATTGAATCTTGTAACACCACAACAAAATGCTGTTGGTTATTAGTGAATATACTAAAAGGTAAAGCAACCCAATCTTCTGCCCCCATGATAGGAATATCATTCACCGCTCCTTGGGCAACAAAACTAGCCGTTACTTGTTGTAACTCTTGCTGCACAACGGCAGTATTGTTTTGCGTAGATAACAATATCTGGTTTTGGTTTTCAGCTACTACCAAAAAATTAATATCTAGAGATATTAGAGTTTTGATTCTGTTCAAAAAATCAAGATTCAACTTCTTGCCCATCAATAACCAACCAATAGTGGCCGGTGCTTTGATAGGTTCAGCAGACATCATAAAAGGCTCGTTACCCACCATGGCAATCCAAGCTCTGTTTTGTTGTTTGTCATCTAAATCTTGGGCTAAAAACCGGTCGACAGTGAGATCTTCTCCACCATATTGAGCAATCAACATAAAACGTTTATCCAACACCAACGCGATATCTGCGTTAATACGTTTACCATGATTAAACAACACACTTTTGATCGACTCGGTGTCTTCTCCCTGACCGATTGCGCTGCGAAGTGCCCAATCTTTGGCAATGGTTTCAACGCTCGAATCGAGGTGCTGCTTAGCAATCACTACTTCGTTCATAAATACGTTTTTGCCTACATTTAGGCGGGTAACAAATTCACGTTCGGCTTGGTTATAGGCAGCCTGATAAATACTGACTAAAGTCAAAGCAAAAACCAAAGTAAACAAACTCACCACCAGCAAAAATATCTTTCTTTGCAGAGGTGTCCAAATCAGTTTTTTACCTTTTTGTAGGTGTGATTTCACTTATTATTCCTAAGCCACAAAAGAAGCGTCAATTAACGCAGTTTGAAGGTCTCTGGCCCCAAAACAAAACCAGTTGATAATCCAAGTCTGAGGCTAGCACGTTTAGCTCATTTTTCGTATGCAGACAGTTCAGGTTAGATTATAAATCTTCACTAAACGTTATTTACTCACTTTTTTATCACTATTACCTTTTAGTTTGACAACGCGATAAAAAACTACCAATAACAAGATTGCCTTCTATGCTTACTTTGATTCTATAAAACAAGGACACGTATATGAATATCGTCGATTTCCCAACCAACACTTCAAAGTGGAGTTTAGTATTTCACAAGGTCAGCCAAACATCAGTCGAACTCTGGGCTGGCACCTTGTTTGGCACATTGCGCAAACCTAAACTGGCAAGGTTAATTGTTAGCTTAGATGACAATGAAATTAATCGTGAAGATATCACCCTTAAACAGTGGCAACGACCTTTCAACAGGTTAAGTCAGCGCTTTTATGACACCCGATTGGTCTCAAGTTTACAAGCAGGGAAAAGTTATAAAGTGGATTTTTACCAACGCTTAGAAGGGGATGAGCATCAAGGTTTAGACCAATGGCAATTATTACGTAGTGGCACGTTTTCAACCTTACCTGAAGCATTACCCACTAACAAAAACAAAGCCTTTACTGTGGCCTTGAGTAGTTGCTTTTACGAACACCGAGATTGTGGTCAGGCTGCTCGGGCTTTCAAAGCTTTGTACGAGCGTGGTGATGAATCAGTTAAGCCTGACATTAAATTTATGGTGGGCGATCAGGTGTATTTAGATATCGGCCTAGACTCACTGTCTCCATTGACTAACGAAGTACGCCAACGGGTAGCAGAAGACTATGCCAAACACTGGCAAGCATTAGGTAGCATATTGGCCCGTGGCGGGGCATGGATGTTGCCTGATGACCATGAATTTTGGAATGATTATCCGTTTTACGACAGCTTATTGCCTACCTTGTTCATGTTGAAAATACGCAAGATCCGCAATGCTTGGAAAGGCGCATCTCGTGATGGTGTGTTGAACGTGCAGCAAAGTAGTAAGGTCGATACCTTTGAAATTGGTGGTGACCTTTCGTTTTGTTTCGCTGATTTACGCTCCTATCGCAGTAAAACCCAATTTATCGATAAACAAGGTTTTGATAAAATGCTTAGCTGGGCAGAAGGATTAAATAAACCTGGCGTGTTAGTCATTCCACAAGTATTGCTGACTGAAAAAAATAAGTTGGAACGCAATCTATTGAGTTTCAAAAAACAATATTCACAGCTGATTACTGCCATGGCCAGTTCAGGGCACGACATTGTAGTTATGTCAGGTGATGTGCACTTTGGCCGTATTGCTCAGGTCAAAATGGGGGCCCATGGGGGCAGATTGATTGAAGTAGTGTCCTCGCCTATGTCGAACTTAACCGGGTTAAATAGCTTGGCGTCAGATAAAGCCAAAACCACTCCTAAACACTTTCCCGATCCATCAGCCATCGACATCCCAAATTTTGAACCACAACCGGTGCAATACGATAAAAACTTTCATGTGCATACAAAAAAAGGTTTCCCTTTATCTGCATACTGGAAAGAACGCACCCGAGAACATTTTATGACGGTAAGTTTTCACAAAAATACGGCAAGCGTGGGTATGTCAGTTCAAGCGTGGCGTATTCGAGAACAAGACAGTGACCGTCTACCAGTCAAAGACTTTAAGCAGGCTTTTACAGTTAATTTAAAGTAAAAAAGGGGCTGTACAATTTTTTGCAGTTGGCGGTATCGCAACATATCTATGTGCGATTTCGCCAAATTACTACGATTTACTGTATTGGAAGTATGTGTTTTGCGCCTAACAGTTTATAAAATGCCAATGAAACACCATTTGTCCAACCAAAACCATGCTGAACTTCATACTCACCGCCCTGTGCAACATGTTGACTGTGTTGCACATTATATTTTTCCATCATGTTGTTATCGGTAATAAATTGTTGCTCTACCGTTGCCACCCAGCGTTCCATTATTTTCACTGGTAACAATTCAAATCCATAATTGATTAATCCAACAACCGCGAACCATTGAAGTGGGGCCCATCCATTTGGCGCATCCCACTGTTGTGCACTATGGTTTAATGTTGTTACTAGGCCACCTTCCATAAGGAACGAATTTTCCAATTTATGGGCAATGTGTTGAGCTTGTTCCTGTGAGGCTATCTGAGTAAATAAAGGTAAACATGCCGCTAAGGATTGAGTTGGTGTTTTTTGACCTTTGATAAAATCGAAATCATGATAAAAGAAGCTGTGCTCATTCCACAAATAGTAATTGATTGCATCACTTCTAGTCTGCGCGAATTCAGCAAATTTTATACTCTGTTCTGTTTCAAGTAACTCAGCATAAAATTGACTCAGTAACATCTCCAACTTATACAACAAACAGTTTAGATCAATAGGTACTATGTGGGTTGTATGGATAGATGCTAAGTCATCTTGGTCGGCTAACCACCTAGAACTAAAATCCCAACCAGATTCACATCCGGCGCGGATGTTCCGGTAAAAGTCAGGCCTTTTGGCAACCGCAATTTTTTCTGCTTCCTCGATATCTTCGCGATACGATTCTGGCCTAGGCTCAGTACTATCGTCCCAATAACGGTTTAAACACTCTCCATTTGGCATTTTCACAACACGCTTAGTTGCAGCAGCATCATCGGTCAATAGCTCTTTACCTTGCATCCAAAATTGGTATTCCTTTTCCATTCCTTGCACACAGTGTTTTAGAAATTGGTTTCTGACTTGCACTTGATTGGCGGGAATATTCTGCAAGTACATTTCAACCATCAGCCCTAATACAGGGGGCTGGGAACGGCTATTGTAATAACTTCGATTGCCATTAGGTATACAGCCTAAAGTATTTTGTAAATCAATAAAATTTAAGATCATTGACTTAATAAGATCTGACCGAGACGACTCATTTAAGCCTAATGCCGTGAAGTAACTGTCCCAATAATAGATTTCACGAAACCTGCCTCCAGGCACAACATAAGAATGAGCAAGTGGTAACAAAGAAGATGAATCTAATTTATCAGGTTGTTTTTCAAGTTTTGGCCAAAGAGATTGAATATAACTTTTTACCGAAGCACTATCCGTATCGTTGCTTAATAATATCGTTTTAGGGATGACAAAATTTTGCTCAACAAAAGTTGTCAGATTAAAGGCTTCATTAGTCTTAGCGACGTCATAATCAGCATATATTTCTGACCAAGCATGTTTGGGGTAAGCGTCAGCAAATGTTTTACTATCTGCAAATATTCTAGACAATTGCACATCATGAAATAAACGACTTTTAAAGAAATCTAAACTTTCTTGTAGGCAAAGTTTTGCATCGGTTTTTTCTGACATAACCACTATTGACCGCTCTGCATGGTGGACGAAGCCAACTTATTGGTTGAATTACGAAAGAAGTACAAAGTGGTCGCCAACAGCGCCATAGGCAGCAACGACAAGTAAAAAGCATTTTTCCCGCCAAAAGTATCAAACACAAGGCCAGTAATAACCGAACCTGTGGTGCCACCAAGCGCAGAAAAAACAACAATCAAGCCTGTCATTTGTGCATGTTTTGCTTTTTCCAAAGAACTTAGCATTACAGAGTTAATAATTGGATAGATGGGTGCCATCATCAAACCAGCTAAGGGTAAAAGATAAGCGGCGATGGGCGCATTAAAAATACCTGTAATGCCCGTTGGGTCGATGTCATCTGCTAAGGGCAAACTCAACAGCATTAAAATAGCCATCATCGCGATACATATATTCAAAAATAAAAACCAATTCATGTACTTCAATATCTGCCCGGCCATTAATCTGCCAATAGCTATCATAGCCGCAAAAATACTGGTGATTTGCACACTCACATCAACTGGCAGGTGTAATACTTCACTATTAAAAGTAGGTAACCAGGTGCCAATGCCTTGCTCTATTAATACATAAAGAAAAACAGACAAAACAAATACCAAAACCAGAGGTTTATATGCCAATTTAAGCATGTCTACAAACTCGTGGATCAGGCCATTATTTTGTGGTTCAACTGGGGCTTTTTGAATGGGTGAGAATAAAACAATACCAGCGGTGATGAACAATACTGCGGCTAATGGGTAGTATACATTTAGCCAATCGAGTGAAGTGGGTGCTTCTGGGTCTATATAAGCACTGAAGATCCAATAACCAGACAATACGCCCAGCATAAAAATACCCTCAATTGTATTCAGTAAGGATGAATGAGAACGAGTATCGTGGGTGAGTTGACCTACAAGGGAATAAACAGATACTTTGACTAAAGCAAAGGAAGTTCCGATACAGGCGAACAACAACTTTATCGCAACAAAGTCCCCCCAAATAGGCGTGACTAAACAAGCGCCTGCTGCCAATAATAAACCAAACAACATCGCCATTTTGTAACCAATTCTTGGAATAAAAGAGGCGACGAGAAAAGACACAAGGGCGATGGATAAATCTTTAAACCCTTCAAGCGTACTGGCATCTGGCTTACTGATACCAAAGCTGTTTATGGATTGCAAAATAACCGTACCCACACTGTTCAACAAAATTGCGAACATAAAGTAACAAGCTGCAATCGCACTAATCACAAGCAATCGGGACATACACACTCAACTCATAGAAATTTAATGACGTTAGTCTATAGCCAACACAGTATAAATGCAATCGATTGCATTTATTTTCTAAACAAACCTCTTTAGTGACGGGTGGAATTACGGGTTATTAACTCAATATCAATAACAGTAGATTGCGTTGGTTTACCCTCAAATTGGTTTACCAATTGATTCACCATCACTTCTGCCGCTTTTTTTATGTTTTGCCTAATAGTTGTTAGCGAAGGGTGAAACAGCTCTGCCATCGCAATATCATCAAAACCTACTATCGCTACTTCGCTGGGAATGCCTATGTATCTTTCTTTTAGGGCCTTAAGCGCCCCTAAGGCCACCATATCACTTGACGTGACTATGCCATCAAAAAATAAACCATGATGCAAAATCGTCTCACTAATTTTTTCATAGGCTGCGGTACTAGTAATATCAATAGACAAGGTTAATTTGTCTTCAATTATACAGCCTGCTTCAGACAAGGCTTGGCGATACCCTTTATAACGTTCTGCCAATTCCAAATGTTCAGGATCACCTAAGAACACAATATTTTTGCATCCACTGTCTATCAAATGTTTGGTTGCAATATACCCTCCTAACTTGTTATCGCTGCCAACTACAGTGTAATCAACGTCAGATGTAGGGTCGCCCCATACAACCATAGGTAGTCCAGAACGCGCGACCGCATCAATTTTTTCATCACTTTTACCTTGGCCGACTACAATGATGCCATCTGCCCTACTACTCGAAAGAAAATAATTAGCCCAATCATCGGATGCCATAAAAGAATTCGATAGCAATAATTCATACCCCTTATTATTAAGTGCCTGATTAAGTTCACCTACTACTTTTAGTAAAAAGGGGTCACTAATACTTTGTTCAGTATGGTCTACCAAATTCAAGATCACTGCTATCACGTTAGTTTTTTGAGTACGTAAACGGCTTGCAGCTGCGTTGATACTAAAATTATACTTAGTTGCTAGTGCCTTTATTTTGTCTCTGGTTGCCTGTTTGATAACGGGGTTGTCGTTCAAAGCCCTTGACGCTGTAGATGTAGAAACTCCAGCCAGCTTGGCAATATCAGCAAGTGTTAATCTTTTATCCGCTTTCAAAATGTAGTCCGTCTCAATAGTTTAATAAAAAGAGTTTGGTGTTTATTCCAAAGCACAACTCTACTCTACCATATTTGTGTTACTTGAAATAAATTTCAATCGATTGCAAAAATAAATTGCAATCGATTGCAATTTTACATAAGGTTAACAACAGGAACACAATCACACATCCAAGGTAACTAAAATGAAAACTAAAACATTCCATAAAAAATTACTACCGGTCAGCATTGCCCTTATCATGACAGGTTCGGTTCTAGCGCAAGAAGAAGCCCCAGATGAAAGTAACAATACCGATTTTATTGAACAAATTATCGTAACTGGCACCGCCAGCGGAAACGCCATAAGGAAAGTCGACGCTAGTTATGCATCGACTTCATTAAGTGCAGAAGATATTTTGAAATTAGCCCCTAAAAGCACTGCCGAGCTATTCAGAGCTGTACCAGGAGTATGGGCTGAAAGCTCAGGCGGAGTTTCAGGAGCTAATGTCTTTGTCCGAGGTTTTCCTTCTGGTGGTGATGCCCCTTTTTTAACGGTGCAACTTCAAGGAGTGGGCATCTACACCCCTCCATCAGTGTCTTTTCTTGAGAACTCAACACTATTTCGCGTAGACGAAACGATTGAGTTTATGGATGCATTACGTGGTGGACCAAATTCAGTTTTGTCCAATGGACAACCTGGATTAACAACTAACTTTTTACTTAAAGAAGGTCAAGACGAAACCGAAGGTACATTTAAGTACACAACTTCAGACTATGGATTACAGCGGATTGATGCCGTGCTCAGTGGAGCCTTGGCTGAAGACTTTTATTATATGTTCGGTGGTTACGTCCAGCAAAGTTCTGGGGTCAGAGATGCCGGTTTCACGTCAGAAAAAGGCAATCAATTTACTATCAACTTAACCAAAGAATTAGACAACGGTAAAATCAACTTTTACACACGAATTACTGATGACCGCGGCACATGGTACACACCATCTCCTCTAATAGAGGGGGTAGATAACAGCTTTGTACATTTAGGTACTTTAAATAGACAAGCAACTATCAATTACGGCCCAGAGGGCAATAGCAGTAGTGAAGCCTTTGATTTTGGTGAAGGCCGTGGCTGGGATGGTTCGGTTTCTGGCGGCAGTATTAACTTAGAACTAGGGGATGGTTGGACTTTTGTTGACCGTTTCTCTTTTACAAAAGGTGAAGCAGACACCTTAGGTTTAGTCACAAATGGTGACCCAGTAAGGCTTTCAACCGTAGCTGATAACGGTGACTCAGCTACCGGTGCGGTAACGGGCGATACCTACGCTGGTAGCACTTTTGTGCAACAATTAGGGAGGTGGGTTGTGCGTAAAGACATTGAGTCTTTTACCAATGATTTGGCCTTAACTAAGACCACAGATACTTTCAAGACCTCTGTAGGTTTTTTCAGTTCTAGTTACTCGTCAAATGATTGGTGGGCATTAGGTAATCACGCCTTTCACGTTGTGCAAAGTGGTGGTGAAGCCCTGGCTGGTATAGCTTGCAATGACAGTGTTGCAGGTTGTGGCTGGAACTACGATATCAACAGCACTGGTGATGGCAAAACCACGGCTCTTTATGCTGCTGTAGATTATCAATTTAGTGATGACCTGAGTGCTGATATTGGTATCAGAAACGAAAACCATCAAATTGAATATAGCGTGGACGAAGGGTTAGATGGACTGATTACCAAAACTGTTCAGTATGATGAGTCTGATGTTGCCTACACTTTAGGCGTGAACTGGCAATTTGAAAAAGATTCAGGTGTATTTACCCGTTACAGTGAAGGCAGCAAAATGCCCTATTTTGATGATTTTCGTGATAATTTTGGCAGCTACACCAACGGTAACGACCTTATCTCCGATGTGGTTCAATTTGAATTGGGCTACAAACTTGCCGCTGAAAACTACAACGTTTACGCTACGGGTTTTTATAATGAAGTAGAAAGCTCTCAAACCCCTATTCCTGGCGGCGCATCAAATTTATTCGCTACAGAAGCTATGGGTATTGAATTAGATGCCGCCTATTTCACTGATGGTGGATTCGCAGTATCACTTAATGCAACCATTCAAGATTCTGAAGTGGTTGATTCTGTTGATACAACTGTAATTGGTAAAGAAGCGCAGCGTCAGCCAGCTTTCCAGCTACGCGTTACACCAAGCTATGACTTCGAAATGACAGATTTTTATGCCACCGTATACGGCACACTATCTATTGTTGACGATAGATTCGCTGATTCAGGTAATACAGTAGTGTTAGACGGTTACGAAAGTCTAGATTTCGGCCTAACCGTTGCTAACGATAGTGGTTTAAATATGAACTTAGCTATTCAGAACCTGACTGACGAAGATGCGTTAACTGAAGGAGATCCTCGTAATCCGACTGCACCCAATGGTCGTTTTATCTTGCCTAGAACAGTCACTTTTAGTGTGGGTTACTCGTTCTAATAAAGCCGGGGTATTTTGATATAACGCCTGTAGACCATTAGTTTACAGGCATTTTTATTATTGGAATGGACATAAGCAAAAGGGATGGCATAAGCCATCCCTTTTTTTGTAGATATTGGAGTTGGCCGATAAGCCGGGTTCTGTGAAGTTTGTTCGAAAACAAACAGCGACAATCATTCATCTAGGCCAGCAATCGCTCACTGGCTCCAGCAACACACCCGATCTCAACGTGGGCCACGCCATACGAGATCCTATTTGGTCTTGCTCCGGGTGGAGTTTACCTTGCCGTATACTGTTACCAGAAACGCGGTGCGCTCTTACCGCACCCTTTCACCCTTACCGGCGCTTACGCGCTTAGGCGGTCTTCTCTCTGCTGCACTTGTCGTCGGCTCGCGCCGCCCAGGCGTTACCTGGCACCCTGCCCTATGGAGCCCGGACTTTCCTCCCTTCAGAAATTCACAAGTGAAAACTGAACGGCGATTGTCTGGCCAACTCCGCGGCGGATTTTACGCAGGTTACACATTAGATACAATCACAATCCTAAACAACTTAGCTGCAGTAATAATGGAAGTGAGTTTAAGGGTGTATGTCACAAAAAATTTAGCGGTAAAATGGTCGTGTTGATTAGAAAAAAGTAGACAAATTATGACTGGTTACATGTATTAAATTTTAACAAACAACATTAGGTCAGGTCAGTCCATACCCTTCATTTTTTAGCCATTCTTTGGCCTCTGAATCAGTTTTAAAAAAGCGCCTTTCAAATACATCTGGCAATGCTTTTGATGGTTGTTTTTTTGTGTATTTGTGGAATAAATCAAGCTTAACGCTTTCGATATTAGTGTTAATTATGGCTTCTCTTTTCATACCTAGACGTTTGCATTCAACTGACAACTGCACAATCAGCAACTCACAATCAGGTGTGCATAATTCCCATTCCATAACATCACTGATGAGCCCCCAAGGTTTATCTTTAATTGGGCTAATGATTTCAAGAAAAACTTCGCTATAAGCTTTAGCCGTTTCTGCATTCCAGGCGCCAGTTACCACCACCAACACAATGTCACCTACGAGAGTTACCTTAAAACCACCATGTTGATTAAACATATCCGAGCTACCTTAGAAGGGTAAAAAGTTAAAGGAATAATCCAAGATAGTAGCTGTTACGCTTTGCTCGCCAAAATTGATCAGTTTTATCCTATTAAGTAATTTGTTTTCAACATTTTCTGAATCCAGTTCGCTAAACACCAGCTCTACTTTAGAGACTGCACCACTTGGCTCTATGCTTAACTTAACTGTTACTTTTCCTTGCAAGCTAGGATCAGAACGTAACGCTTTGCGATAAATAGCGTAAATAGCACCTTTGTTGGCATCTAACACTTTACGAATAGATTCGGTGTCTCGATTACCTAATACCGTATCTTCAGTCACAATTTGTTTCGCTGCTAACGACGCTAATCCTTCACTAGGTGCAAGGTATTCAGTGTTTTTGCGACCCGCAAGCTCTCCTTTTGAGCCGACGTTGGTGGTTAACCTACTGGTGTCTACCCCTCCGCTATTACCCGCCACTTTTTTACCAATAAATTTACGCTGAGTTTGGTTGCTTGCACCTGCCCCTTTGATGGTATCGGTATCGGCTAGATTGGTCAGGCTAGCATCGTCTCGCATACTGGCTAAATCATCTTGGAAGGCCAACAAACCCGATTGTTTGGCTTTGGTTTTAGCCAGTTCAGTAATCTCAGCTTGGGTGGGCACTTTTTTCACTTCTTTAGGTGGTACCTTCTTGGGCTCTACGGGTTTAGGTGGAACAGGTTTCGGTTTTTCAATTATAGGCTCAGGTACAACTGGCTTTGGCTTTGGCTTGGGCTCTGGAATAGGCTTAGGAGGTTCAACTTTTCTAGGCGTCATTAAACGCGTCAATTGAGGTGGCACCTTTTCTTTATCAGCGCGAGCACGCTCTGGTAACTCCTGCCACTTCACCACTGCCGCAAAGGCAAGAGTGATGCACATAACAACAGCAGTGATAGTTTTAAAACGTTTATTTTCCAGTTCACTTGAAGACCAAGGCAACACTGTAATAAAGGCATTAGGGACTGACATTTTACTGTTAGCAGTAGCAGTATGCACATTCATGCTGGCGGCATTCATAGGGTTTCTCCCTGAGCTACCACTGCATTTTCAACTTGATTATCACCTTTCTGGACAGCTGGTTCTTGTCCTTCTACCGCCAAAGATATGTTGGTAAACCCAGCTTGAGCACAGGTCTGCATAATACGTTTGAGTAATGTATAAGGGATGTTCTTATCACCCATAATGGTAATCGCTCTTTCGATATCATTACCATCGGCGTCTTTTTCATCGCTGTTACCTGCGCGGTTAATTTGGTAAGCCAACTCGGTCACCAACTCTGGTATCAGGTCATCGTTTTGACTCAAAATAGTCGGTACATCAGCTAATTTCTGGCCTTGTAGAATGAGATCGTTATTGTTAACCATCAATATCAAGGTTTCTTTCGCTGCTTGTTGCGCTGTAGATTCGGGTAATTTTACACTTTTATTGTTTTGTAAGACTTGTACATCTGATGCATTAACCATCAAGAAAAACACCAAAATAGTAAAAATATCCATCAATGATACTAAGCTGAGCTTGGAGTCTTTCGCCATACGTTTATGATGACGATCCATGCGCATCGCTCTTGCGGATTTTTTCATTTTAATCCCCCAGACAACCCATTTGGTCCACTAGGTCTAGCATCGCTTGGGGCATCTCCTAAGGAAATTTTTGGGAAAAGCTCGGCATCCACCACAGAGGCGATTAGCACATCTTGGTACGAACGTGTGGTATCCATTAAGGCCACAATCACTTGATACGGAATTTTTTCTTCTAATAATAAAGTGGCTGCTTTTTTATCAATATTTTTGTTTATCAGAGTCTGCTTTATTTGCCTAAGCACTAACTG
Organism: uncultured Paraglaciecola sp.; assembly: GCF_913020055.1. Classification (GTDB taxonomy): domain Bacteria; phylum Pseudomonadota; class Gammaproteobacteria; order Enterobacterales; family Alteromonadaceae; genus Paraglaciecola. Next base: position 16,926 of record NZ_CAJWCF010000025.1, read on the forward strand.
TAAAGCAGGGTAATCATAACCTTGTTCGGTAACCGCTATATCTTTTACCAAGTACCCTTGAGGGTAATAAACGGCAATACTGTCTGCTCGCACCACCAGCTCTAAACGCTGATCTTTCACATCAAGGTTTTGTTCACTTGCTTCACCAAGTTGTGGCAAGGCAAGTTCTAACACGGTAATCCGCGAGAACACCATCATCATCAACAGCACTGGCACCAGTACAATCATCAAATTCATAAAAGAAGTGATGTCTAATTCAGCTTCTTTTTTGATTTTTCGACTACCACGACCGAATTTTGCTATACCCGCCATATCGTATTCCTATGCTTGAACCTAGAATAATCTGTTGGATGAACTTAACGATTATCGTCTGTAGAACGAGATTGGGTACTCAGGTCATTCCGTGCAATTAGGGCGTTTAAACACTTCACCCCAGCCATTTCCATGCTGTCTATTATTTCAGTTGTTTTGGTTTGTAATACAGAGTGAAAAACCAATAGAGGAATAGCGGCTATCAAGCCAAAGGCCGTGGTATTCATCGCTACCGAAATACTCTGAGACAACAAACTGGCCTTTTCAGACGGATCAGCCGTTGCCACTGCTGAGAAAGCGGCAATCAAACCAATGATAGTGCCCAGCAAACCTAACAAGGTTGAGATATTTGCCAGCGTCGCTAAATAAGCCGTACGTTTTTCGAGTCGAGGTGTGGTTTCCATTAACCCTTCTTCCATCGCATATTCGATGTCTTCACGTCTTTGGCTATGGTTCAATCGAGCCATACCAGCGCCGATAATCCGGCTAATTGGCGCTTTATCACTGCTGGCAAAACTTAACACTCCGGTGTAATCATGTTTGTTAAGCAGTGGCTCCATTTGTTTAAAAGCTCTCTTATTCACACTTTTGGAAAAGGTTAAAAAGAAATAGCGTTCGATTGCTATTGCAAGACCAATTGCTAATACAACCGCAATTGGAAACATAAAGGTTCCACCTTCTTGAAAAAACCTGATTACCACTTCAAAAAAATCCATCACTGACTCCTTCTAATATATGTCTTCATCATAACTATTTACCCTAAACTGTTAAGTATCATCCTGTGGTTTGGGGTATATGTTTTTGTTCTCTAAAATTTTTATTTGACGCTTTAGTTCGTCTCTTTGTAACGGCACAAAGGTTTTATTAATACGTTCAACAATCGGGCTAGGTAGTGCTTGTTTTGCTTTAGGTGATTGCCACGGCACTATGGTCAACACTTTTGGCTGCTCTTGGTTCCCCCGAATAGTCTCTTCTAACTGAATCACCTCTGGTTGTTGCGCAACAAGGGTATGACTAAAAAAGCCTAACGGCAGCACAAAACACAAAACGGGTAAATACTGTTTTATATGCTTCATAACATGGCCCCTGTTTGAGTGGTTTGTTCGGCGGCTTTGATTTGTCTCTGCAAATCGATTATCCAACCTTTTAATTGCCGTGAATCGTCATTCGACAACCCTTGATAAAGCTCGTAATCAGCCAAAGCCAAAGATTTTTTACCCATGTATAGATCGTATAAAATACCTCGATTTAAATACCCCTGTGCAAAAGCAGGCCAACTTTTTAGCGCTAACTCGTAATGGGTTAATGCTTGTTTAAACTGCCCCTGTTCACGAAATACCAAGGCTAGTTCATTGTGGGCTAGGTAATTTAAAGGGTTGACAGAAATCGCGTTATTCAGATATTTGGTCTTGTTTTTAGCCTGTTGTTCCAGAGTGTCAGAAACTTGTTCCTTTGCCAGTAACGCAAGTTGTACCCATATTCCGGACAGGTTTGGGTGTTGTTCAGATAACGCCATAAACCTATCTCTAGCTTGTGTAAACTTACCTTGTTGCTTTAACAACAAGACACTTTGAAACTGATTTAATGCTTGAGTAGTAGGTTTATGTCCGCTGACCTGTGTTTTGTACAAATTGGGACGTGCTTGTAAATCCTTCACCTGCATTTGCAAAGGCGTTAACGACTCAGTAGTGGTTTTGGCAATGTTTGTTGCAGCTTCCTCAGAGGGTAATAAACTAGTACAACCGCTTAATGCCAATGCACTCATCACACTCAATACAACAAAAACATTAGTAAATTTCATCGGTGACCTCGAGACTCTTCTCTTGTTTGTTATATCTACCTGGCAACAGTTTTTCTAAGGCGCTAAAACTCTTTTTGACCCAACTGTCATAACTACCCTGCCAACTTCGTTTGGCGTTAGTTTCGTGAATATCGATGGCCTTTTCTTCAAATGGGTAAGCTTGCTCTTCAAGCAAAAGATCATATTGCTCAAGCTCTAAAGCGTTAAGGTTTTTAGGTTTACTCGAGGTCATCAAATCTTTGGCCAGTTGATGGTAAATATCCGCGATACTAAAATTGGCCGAAGTACTGAACTCCTCAACCTTATAATCCAAAGTTTTATTGTAGGCATTCAGCGCAGTATTTAATGCAGCCTTTTTCTTACCTAAACTGGCTTTTAGCGGCTGCGTAAGTTTGATTTTTTTGTAGGCATACAGCTTGTCATCGGCAAACACGTTAGATGCCATTGCCGCTAAATAACGGTTGCGATCACTACGTTCTATATCGGCAGATTGTTGCGCTTGTTTGTCAGCTTGAATGAGTTTATTCAACCAGAAACGGCGTTTGCTGTGTTCATTACTTGCAAGGTAAAACTCACTCATAATGAAACGGGCTTCGTTGGCTTCGGCAAAAGGTTGTGCATAGCTGTGAGCATAAGTGCGATAAGCCTCTAATGCTTTTTGTTTATTGTCTATTTTGTGCAAATACTGTGCTGCCACATACAAGGCTTGTCTGCCTTCCTCGGATTGTGGATTGGCTTGATGCAAAACCAATAATTCATCAGCGGCTTGTTGCCAGTTTTCATTCTGCTGGTAAGCCAAAATCAATTGCTCTTGGATATTGGCAGTTAATTTATTTTTCGGAAAACGTTGTCTAAAGTCTTCAAATAAATCAATACCTTGCTGCCATTCTTGCATTTGTAATAAATAGCTAGCTGCATCATATTGTGCATTTAATCGAATAGCTGACTCAGGTGTTTTAGCCAACACTCGCAAAAAGTCGTTCACAGCTAAAGGTAAATAGTTATTAGCAACATTCTGCTCACCTTGTTTGTAAATACTGGCTGCTAAACGCTCTCGCATATCATGCTGACGAGGATCGTTATCTGGCAATAATTGAATGATTTTTTCGTAGGTACTTTCCCCAAGTGCATATTGTTGCAGGGCAAATTGACTATGCCCTATTACTAAATAACTGGCTAACTGTTTGTCTGCTTGTACTTTTGGTTGCCAATCCAACAATTTTTGTGCCGCGGTAATGGCCAAGTCATATCGTTTTAAAGTAAATAACTGTTGCATGCTGCTATACAAAATATCCCGCGCTCTAGGATCATCGGCAAAGGTATTCACAAATTTTTCTTGAGAAAAAAGCTGCTTGTCTAACCAATTAACCTCTTGCTTAGTATCTGGGCCTACTGGAACAGCAGCCATCAACTGAATTTGTTGATAGGCCAATATAGCCGCATAAGCCGCTTCTGCTGCTTTAGGATGAGCAGTCGTTGTAAAGGTGTTTGGTTGCAAATGCTGGTATGCGTAACGTTCAAATGCACTGATTGATTCGGCATATTGCTCCGCTTCAAATAGCGCCTCGCCTAAACGGTAAATTGACTCTGGTGTTTGCGCATCGCGAGGAAACGTCAGGATAAACTGCTGATACCACTTTGACGCTAACAAAAATGCTTGGATGCCCTGTTCTTTTAACTCTTGCGCTGTGGGGATATTTTTGTCGCTATCCTTATCCTTAGGTTTTTGACTTGCACTCACTAACATCTGGCCGCGGCTATGTTCATATTGCGCAAGTTCTTGTAGATATTCGTTTAGATAAGGTGCGACTTGCTCTTGCAAAACAATCGCCCAATTAGGCCAATAGTTACCGGCAATACCATAACGCTTTACAAAACGCTGTTTGGCGGGTAATACTAAAGTGGGGAATTTACCTAAAATGTAAACGTCGATTTGTTTCACTGCAAAAATAGGCGCTTGAAAATGGTCGCCGTGGATTTCTGTAAAGGCTTGGTAGGCTTTAGCACTATCGCGATATCGGTCTTGGTTCAAATAGTGTTGCGCTAATGCATCATATAATACGTATTCATAATGCCTACTGCCAAGTTGTGAAAAATGTGTAGCAACACTGTCTGCTGGATTCGGATATTGACCATCCTGATAAGAAAACAACAAACTCATAATACGAATAGTATCGTTGACCAAACGTTTCTCACCCACAGGTAAACGGTCAACTTGATCCTGGCTGTCGATCTGAGACAACATCGGCTGAGCCACAATTTGATTAGGCAGTTTATGATCAAGCAAAGTGCTAAAGGCTTTTAATGCCAGGCCTTGCTGTTCATTTTTAAAATAACTCCAGCCCAACATATAGGCGGCTGTGCCGTAATAAGGGTTTTGTTCACCCTGTTCTAGCACCTTAGTGTAAGCACTAATGGCGAGTGGATAATTGGTCCGATTAAATTCTACCTCACCCATTCTAAAATGCGTTTCAGCTAAGTAAGGGTTGTCTGGAAATTTCTCTAATAACTGCTGTAAGGTGGCAAAACTGTCTTGTATTTGACCTTGCTGTTCATAGGCTTTGGCTAGCTGATAAAGCACTTCTAGATTGTCAGGGCTGTGTGGATGCCCGACTAATAATTGTTGATACTGCTGTATGGCTAAATCAAATAATTTTTGCGGCTTTTGCCCAACCTGCTTATCGCTAATGGTTGATTCTAGCGGTGCCCCATCTTCCTGTTTTTGTTCTGCCAATGACACTTCTAGATCGGCTAACCTGTACTGCACTATTTTTCTAGTTTGTGGGTCGCCCACCACATCAAGCAATGCTTTGTAAGAATCTCGCATGCTCTGTGTTTCGGGCTGCTCTAAAGGAGCATGGTCCAGCGGCAATGGCTCAAAAAACACATCACCTAAGGTTTGTTTACTAACGGATGGTGTTTCAGCGGTTTGTTCTGGATACTCAGCCGAAAACAATCCACAAGCAGATAACGGCAACATCAAACCTACAAAAATCAACGGGCAATAACCTAACCTCATAGCTGGTTTTCCTCGTTTGCAGATGTCTCATCTAACAGTGTTGTACTGTCATTGTCTTTTTGCAGGGCTTGATCACTCAACCGCACCATGGCTAATTGTGCTTGTAATATATAATTTCTAACTTTTAGTTTATGCGCTTGGATAAATTGGCTGAAGATGCCTGATAATTGGCTAACAAGGGCATCTTGCAGTCCATTACTCTTATCAATTTCAGCGTCAATCCGCTGTGCCAAATTACTCACTCTGAGTCTTTGCTTGGCAAAATCAGGTTTAGCTGCCAGTTGATTAAGTAGTTGCTGCTGACGCTGCTGTGCTTTGGCAATCTCACTATCGAGTTGCTTCAACGCTTTCTGTGCTTGCCAATGATTGCTAGAGTAAGCTTCACTTGCTTGCCAAACCAGTCGTCCCGCCACGCGCTCAACACGTTGTTGATAACTATCAGCCAAGGGTGGTTGAGCAAGTTGTTTTTTAAGTTGAGAAATAGTGACTAAACGTTGTTCCGAACGTTTTACTCTGTCTAACCATTTTTGACTTTGCTGGCTCATAAACACTTGGCCATCTTGCTGCGTTTTGGCCGTATCTATGACTAAAGCCAATTCTTCACGCTGCATTTGCAGCTGTGCCAATTGCTCCAACGTACGATTTTGTAAGATCTGTTTAGCGCGCTTGCGCCTCTCTACTTGTCTTTCATCTAACATCAAATCATATTGCTGCATACGTCGTTGCCAATTTTGCATTTTTTGCTGTAAGAAACGACTTTCCTGTAACGCAGATAACCCAGCCCTAAATTCACTAGTTACAGCCACACTATTAAATAACTGAGTATTAATAAGTTGCTCACTATGTTCGTCCTGCTCACTTTCCGATTGGTTATTATTGACTAATAAACCCAAAATAAACTGTGGCTGACTCACTTGCTGCTGCGCTTGATTAAGCTCATCTAAGGCTTGCTCAAAACGCTGCAGCCCCAGCTGCAACACTTGCAATGATTGGCGTGGTGCAAATGCTTTTTCATAGGCATAGGCACTGGCTAAATAGGCTTCTAGGGTATATTCACTATTTTGCGGCATTTGCATCAATCGTTGCCAAATAGACAAAGCAGTTTGCAATTCATTCTTTTTAGCCGCTGCCCAGCCATAACCTAATAATGCAGCCTCTGCGTCTAAACCCTCGGTACGAATATTTTCAAACACTCTAAACGCTTGATGCGGCTCTTCATTTTTAAGCAAGGTGTAACCTAAAGTTAAGTTGGCTCGGTCACGAATGGCATCACGCTCTGCTGCAACATCTTGTTCATCATCTTCACTAAAAATCGGCTCGGCCCAGCCCATCCAACGGCTTACGAAACTACTTTCCTTATTGGCCAAACTAGATAAACGGCTAATCGCTTGTTGATTGTCTCCTTTTTGCAGCAACGCTAACGCTTGGTTGTACTGCACGTAATCGCGATAAATTGAATCGTTTGATAACTGCTCTAGCCATTGAACATCCACAGCCTTGGCATCTTCATCCAATAAAAAACCATGCAGTTGCGACTGCATATACAGCCAGTTATCTCGGGTAGATTGCTCGAAATACTCTTCTGCTGCTTCTTGCCCTATATTTTGAAAGGCACGGGCTGCATCTGAAAATTGGCGTTTTTGATAATAGGTTTTACCCAACAATAACCACGAAAAAGCCGTGACTTCAGGTGTAGCGTTGTTTTTCAATAAGCGTAAAAAAATGTCGGCGGCTTGGTTATCTAAACCATAGGCTAAGCTCATTCCACCTTTAAGTAATTCTGGCTCAACTTTATGACCGCTCAAAAAGTCAGGGATTTGTCTCAAACCCTCAGGAAATTTTTGCTCTAAGATTGCCATTTGAGTTAAGGCTAAGGAAAAATTACCTTGGTAATATTCATATAAAACTTGTTGGTAGGCTTTTTCTAGCTGCGCAGAATTAGAGGCTTTCGCCTGTTGGGCGCTTATTTGTGCGCTAATTGGGGCACTAACCAGCAAAACAAAAAAACAGCTGAACGTGCTATACCACTTCAACATATTAAAGTTCAACCGCCTCAAAAACAGGCTGTTGTTTAACGCTAGAATCAATAACGCTTAGCTCCAACGATTTGGCTTCAGCGGTTTTGGTGAAGCTGATACTAGTGGCTCGTTTGTACTCTCTGTCTTGTGGCCCTTTACCAATAAAAAACGCACTGAGCTGATGTTCGCCTTGGGCTAAATTATCAATATGTAACTTTTGCACCCCACCTTTGAACAAGGCTTGAATTTGTTTTTCGGTATACAGGTGATGGGTGACCACTTTGTCGTTAATTTTCAGCTCAACTGCGTCCAAATTAAAATAAGTGCCTACGTCCAGGGAAAGATACACCACCACTTGGGTGCTAGATGGAAACAATAAATCTTCTTCCAGCACAAACAAATCACGGTTAAGGGCAACTACTTCTTTTCGCAGTTGCTGTAATTGTTCAGCAACAGTGTTGTCGACAGGCTCATCACTTTGCTGAGCATTGAGGTTTAAACTGATGCTCAGCAAAAGACTACAAAACAAAAATACCGCCCAGTGAATGGGATGGATATTTGCTACTTTTTTAGAATAAAAACTCATTGGTATATACTTCCTATAACCCTTAATAAATCAAAGGACACTAGTAAAATATGGACACGTAAAAACGTGTAATATTAGCCGAAAACTGATAAAGCGGTTCTTCACCTACTGGCGCTATACCGCTAGTGTCACCCTCTAATGTGCTATTAACCAAAACGTTTCTAAAATCGTCATAGTTATAATTCACGTGGTCAAAATCGAGGTTAATTGTGCTTTTCTTAAAAAAGTTGGCGGCGGAAAATTGAAACTCGTAGGTCAAACTTAAACCCAACGACAAGTTGTTAAAGGTACTCATTTCTTTATCACGTGCTCGGAAGTTAAATTCAGCACTTCGCGTATACAAATCCTGATAAAAATCGGCTTTGTCTTGTTGATAATGGCGAGCACGCATTTCCACAATCCAGTCATCGCCAAATGTATGGATATAACCCAACTTATAGGTATTCGCTTGTATGCCCCAAGAATCAGAAAACACCTTAGCTTCACCATATACAGATGCACGATAAGGCAAATAATAATTAGCCGTAATCGAAGCCGCATTACTTCTGCGAGTGTTGGGGTAAACCTCAGTTTCAAAACGGTAACCACGGGCACTACTGGCATCGATAAAACGCACTGAACGATAAGGATTATTCAAATATCCTTGATCAGATATGTTTTCCACACTCAAGCCAAGTATCATATTTTTGGTAATCACCTGGGTGACACCTAACTGATAATTTTGTCGCTCGGCTAACTCTAAAAAACTTTCGTCACCGGTTTTTCCTACTTCATCGTTGCCTTTCGAATAACCTAAACTAAGTGTTGTGAGGTCACCAAAAAAATCTTGGCTAACACCAAAATGTATCGACTGAGCTTCAAAGTCGTTTTCTGAACTAGTGGTGTAGTTCAAACTCATTAAGGTTTTATTATGTAGAAAATCAACGCCCACGCTATTTTCAGTACGTTCTTCTGCATAAGGGCTGGCGGTAGCTAACACATCTATGGATGCACCAGAAATGGTGTCGACGTAATAATTTGCGGAAACAGACACATGGTTACCTATTTTTTTACGTAACAAAATAGACGGACCATCGATTGACATACCGCCACCTTGGTAGGAGTGATACATCGCGTCAGAGCGATCTTGTGGCAACACGGCAGCAAACGCCTGCCAAACAAACAAGCCAACTATGATGCAGGCAATTATTAATCGAATTATCAATTTTCTTACCGTGCCACTAGGCGTAATCGTTTTCTGTTTAATTACAACCACAACCGCCTCCTGCTCCACCTTCGGCACCTCTGGCACCCTCTCGAGCTTGATAGGCATGATGGGTATATGCAAGCGATACAGGGTTGCGATTCATGCTCATAATCGGGTCAGCCAAGTTGTCACGCTCATAGGGCTTGACCCAAGGTTCAAATGTGCTGCTACAGCCACTGGCAAAACCCGATACCATGATGACCAGTAGCAAACGCAAATGAGTTGATTTAATTGCCTTCACAACTTACTCCCGAAGTAACGCTTTAACAGCTTGTTTGTATTTCACTTCATCACCACTTTTGTATCCGTGGTGCAAAAGACGTTGATTACCATCGCGATCCACAATCACAGTAGTAGGCATAGCTTTCACTTTATATAATTTGCTGACATCGTCATTCACATCAAATAAAACGGGAAAAGAAACGGGAATATCGTTTAACAAAATATCGGCCTTGGAAGGATTTTCATCCACGTTGACTGCCAAAATGGTAAAACCCAAATCGGCATATTCTTGTTGTAACGTCTCTAAATAAGGTAATTCTTCTCGACATGGTCCACACCACGAGGCCCAAAAATTGATTAAAACCACATTGCCAAGTTGCTCCTGCAAACGCACATTACCGCCATCTTTACTGGCCAAAGTAAAATCTGGCGCGGGTCCTTTGGCATTGGCCGCTAAACTATTCATTGAGGTCAAGAACAGGCTAATAAAAACCACTGCCAACCCTAAACGACTGTAAAATTTGGCACTGGTTTTTGGGTCGAAATCTTTAACATATAACAGCATAAGATAGTCTCTCAATAAATGTAAAACGGACTAAAAAAAGAACGTGGCACCTAGGCCATATTCAATATTGTGTGTGGTTTTTTCTGCGCCGATTAGCTCAGAATTAAACAGGTGATCTTTCACGTTTAAGTGCAAAGCAAAATAGTCAGTCAGCAACAAGCGGTATCCCGCTCCTAAGGTAAGAGTGAACCTTTCATCGCCGCCAAATTCGGTACTGCCTGCACCTAAGGTGAGATAGGTAGCTGAATTAAACACCAAATTGTCAGTGAAAAAAGTTTCGCCATTCAAGTTGTAACCCAAAGACACATTGTAATAACGAAAATTGCGTTCTTCATCGGTTAAAAACGGCGCACCACCACTAAGCACTTCAAAGCTGGTTTCTCCAGCATCTGCTTGTCCATAAGTGGCTTCAACAAAAAAGTCTTCATTAACGTGATAAGCGGCGCGTGCACCTACCACCATACTCGATGAAAAATCCTCAATGCTGATCACGCCCACTAACAAACCAAACTCAAAGTTTTCTGAATCGATATTGGCTTCGTTAATATCTCTACGCTCGATATTAGGCTCGATAACACTTTGTTCAGCTTCTTGTTGCGAGCTTTGTTGAGAGCCTTGTTGTGCATACAAAGAAAAACTTGTCACTGTGCACAGCATGGCTAGAAAAAAACTGCGAATCCCAATTTCCATTGTTCTAAATCCTCGTTCTCGTCTCTGTTGGTTAAAGCTTGAAGGTGCTGATATTCAAGCTTAAGCATAAAATTTTGTGCGATGTAATAACGCAGGCCTAAACCAGCGGCTAATAAATCACTGGTGCGCGCTTCATCGCCACTTTGGACTAAATTGGCTCTAGGTTTGGTACGAATTTGCCCAGCACCCAATGTCACGTAAGGTGACACCCGCCATTCGGGAAAAGTGGTATGTTGCACTCGCACTAAAAAGAATTGATTTTCAGATAAGTCACCCAAGGCTTGGGTCACACTTACCCCTGCGACGAGGTTTTCAGTTGCCACCCAATCAGCAAAAACTGTCATAGAAGGCACACCTTCAAATGAACCGCCCATAGCGCCAAATTCAAAATCTCGTTGTGCGAAAGACTCAAATGACCCGTCGGATAACTTCACAGCTTGACCGCTACTGCTTTGGGTTAAATGTAATGCATCTTGTTTTACCCAACCTTGCACACCTTTAACGGTTTCGACTTTAAACCAGTTGGTTCTGCGTTTTAATACGGTGATCCATTCATTTTTCGCAGCAACATAAATAATCGGAAAACCACCAGCGGGACCTGAATGTAAGTCGATATAGGGTTGTTGAATCTGTACTTGTACGTTGTCATCGGCTAATACTTGATGAAAAATTAGCCCGAGCATTAGACACATTACGCAGCCAAGCTTAGCTAGCTGGATAGAATTGAAATATACCTTTTTGAAGTCGATTACCATCAGTTTACCGGCGCCGCAAAAGGATTATTATAATACTGACCACCAATATCTAACCATTCAGATAGTAGTTTTAGTTCGGCAGGTGTTAGCCAGCCATTATGGGTGCCACCTGGATTAAATGGGCTGAAAAATCTTGCACTCGATCTTGCGCCGTTGACCGACATACTATTACCCACACCTACGGTCTGAGTCACTGGAATAGCGTTACCCTCTGCATCCAGTATTAACTCACCTTCTTCGTCGAGCTCAAATACAGTATTGCCGTTTTGATCTGTGACAATCACCAAACGATCGAGTAACACACCTTCTACCAATTCTTGTTCATTATCAGCAAACATCAGCTCACGATAACTGGTGAGAAAATCTGCGTTTTCAGTCGAAGGCGTAGCCCGCAAATCCAACTGGGCTGCAGGTAATTGCGCTAAACCATCTTCGCCTTCAGGTGTATGACAACTTAAACAACTTTGGTCGTCGAGGAGCGTTAGGCCATCTTCATCAAACACTTGTCTGTCTAAGGAAAATATCGGTTGAATATGCTCTGGAAAATGAATTTGTATACGGCATAAACTTGTCCAATTAAGGGCACAAGCAGCGGTAATAGGTAAAGAAGATTGTAGATCGGCATATCGATAGGTAAAACTGGTTGCCGGAGTTTGCATAGCAGGGTCGGTCCAGATATCTTCAAAATTGATATCTTGTGAAGGATAGTTGATACCGTTAATTCTGCCTGATGTTTGCGCCATTGTATCGCCTAAATCGGCAAACAAAGCAGGATTGCTATTAGGAAAAGGATTACCAGTGCTAAGTGCACCAAAATTTATACTGTCTGCTTGTGCATCTGTACGACCATGCGGCGCTTCGCTACCTTGGGTATGACAGCCATTACATGTGCGCACTTCTCCAGGCGCAAATTGCAACCAATTCTGATGTCTTTCAGTCACGCGTTTACCGTTTTCATCCAGTATACTGAACGCCAAAGGTACATTGGCAGGTACATCAAATAATACCGAACCATCAGGCTCCACAGGCACATAACCAATAATTTCACGCATCAATTGATTGCTACTACGACCAAAAGCTGAGTTATCAAAGTCCCGTACTTCATCATTAGGAATAGATACTGCTTTTACAATTCGTAAAAATCTGGCGGGTCTATCTTCAACGGGCGTTTGAGTGGGGTCGGCGAGTATTGCAATGCCTTGTGCGGTAACGTCGATACCGGCAAAATCATAGACACTTTTAATATGTACGCGGCCCAAATCATTGTTGGCTAAATCTTGATCAAATTCCTCAGCCTGTTGTGCATCTGCAGGAAAAGCACTAGGCTGCATGGCCGCTACATCAGTATAAAATTGACCTTCCTCAGGTACATTTATGACTAACTGAGTATTTTCAATAGGGTCAAACATCCATAATCCAAACAGCAAAGGTGCGGTTTCAACTTGTGGGTTGGCTATCAATTCATCATTACAAGGTAAAATAGTGCGAACGTCACCTTCAGCCAAAACTTGTTCGGGATCATATACTCTGCATTGGCTCCAGCTAAACAACATCCTTTGGCTACTATCCCAAAGTGGATAGACAGTTGAAAACAGACCACCAGGTGAAATACCGCCATCAATTAGAATATTATCGAACAAGGCTGATACTTGTGCCGGTCCATTTAGGCCACTTTGCGAAGCAATTGGCATAGTGTTATCAATATAATTAGCGATATCGATATTAACGTATTCACCGCCCCAATCATTACTAACAAAGGGGCGAAGCGCGGCCAATAATTGGCCATTCGGTTGTTCAGTTAATTGGGTGAATTGTAACGCTTCATTTGCGAGTTCACTGCTATGACTGTGACGACCATAGACAATTTCTAAGCTACTGCCATCGGCATTCATTTGGTAAATGTTGATACTGTTGTTGTTGGCTGCGTTGTCCCAACGACTAAATAGAATTTTACCTGAACTGAGTACTATAGGATTAAGATCGTGACTTTGGTTGAAGGATATCTGTTGAATATCACCACCATCTGCAGCCATTACATGTAAAACAGATGCAGTTTCATCGCGGTCTTCATCCAAGGCTTGATATTGCGGTTTTCCTTCATCTAATAAAAGTGCTTGATTAGCCTGTTGGCGAGTCGAGCTAAACACAATACGCCCGTCAGGCAAATAGGTTGGCGAGGTATCTTGGCCGAATTCAGCGTCTAAATCGGAGACAATAATACGCGTTAGTGTATCTGTCGCTAAATCATACTGCCAAATATTCCAAGTGGGTTGTTCGTCATCGTCGGCATCTTCAATTTCTGGCGCACGCATAGCAAAGAGTATACGCGTGCCGTCATATGACACAGACAAGTCTTTTACATCGTAACCGGCCAATGGTGATGTGTCTGTTGCGGCCAAAATTTCTTGTTCGGAAAAAAATGCACGATCACTAATGTTTTGCTCAAGGGCACTGACTGACGCCCTTGGTTTGACAAATAATTGCGCGCCGGGCAAAAAGGCATTGGGAATACGTAAGTCTTGCGTTACCAGTGCCGAATCTTCATTTAATGGCGCTGGCCTTTTGATATAAGCGATAGGCACATCCACTACCACAGGATCGGGTTCTTGCTCGGCCGTTAATAGTTGATCACCACCACAGCCTATAAACTGCAGACAAAGTACAACAACTGCTGCACGTGTCAGTTTAATATGGGTAAGTTTCGGTAAGAACCAATGTTTCACGGTATTTTCACTATGGTTAATAAAAACGCTAATAGACTATCAGTATCTGCTGTAGGGAAATACTGTCTACAGACTGCTACTTTGCCAATTAATAGGCGATGGATACTTGCATTAACGGCTTTGCTGAACAATTTATGGTTTTATCATTAGGAATACTATTCAATACCTTAAATGAAAATGATGCAATTAGAGCAAAGGGGTTGATTAAATATATTTGGCTACATTTAATGTTGCAGGCGATGTATGAAATTAACGACACCGACAACCGTCTATCAAAAAACATCTAATCATCTGATAAATAACAAATTAGTTATACCTCTACCGACACAGAAGGTAAATAAAAGTCTCATAACTTAAAAAATAAAGTCTGAAATAAGTGACACTCTTATTGCTAGAGTGAACATTTTGTTTGCATCAAATTCCATAAACTCCAAGCAATTCAAAGCATTAAACTAGGTGGCGTAATTCGTGCTGGAGGCATCCCGTCAGTTTTGCTGTGATTTTTCCTTGGTAACTGCGCTTTATTCGCTAAACCAGTCTATTTAGGTATGAATAACTAAACCTAACTTGCTTCAGCAGTATTGTGATAAATGGATTTATTGACTAAAACCCATAACAAGCCAAACAAATCGTTACTGGCGGTAAGAGGAGTTCCAATTTGAAATATCTAGTCAGGCAAATTGGCGGAAGTAAAATCGCTATCACTTGGGCATTAATTATTGTCAGTCTATCCACTCTGCCGCAGACCTATGCGGGCACAAGAGAACAAGCCAAACGTATGCATGACCGATTGGCTGGGGTTCCTCCGAGTAACGCTGTACTAGATCAAATGGAAAACCTTATAAGCACAGGTGATGTGCGCGGGGCAGCAGACATCGCTATGGACCACTCAGCCTTTTATTCTGTGACCTTAAAAAATTGGGTCACACCTTGGACAAACGAAGACGCTGATGTATTTGCACCTTTGAATGACTATACCGCTACTGTGATTGGTATCGCACGCGACGAAGTTGATTTTAGGCAAATACTCAGTGGCGATATTCTGTATATAGCTAATTCAAGTGCCGGTGTGCCCGCTTATTCGAACACTAGCAACGCCCACTATCAGGCTTTAGAAGACCAAAGTGCTGATTTAAAAGACGTATTACAAGCCACCACCCAATCAGCTGTGACAGGTTTACCAGCAGAAGCAACAGCCGGGCTGATGACCACACGTGCAGCGGCCAAATCATATTTTAAAGACGGCACCAATCGCGCCATGTTTCGTTTTACTTTAATCAATCATATGTGCACAGATTTAGAAGGCTTAAAAGACACTAGCCGCAGCCCAGATCGAATTCGCCAAGATGTGAGTCGCAGTCCCGGTGGCGATAGCCGCATATTTAATAACTCATGTGTAGGCTGTCACTCAGGTATGGATCCCTTGGCCCAAGCATTTGCTTATTATAACTACGAGTACAACGTTGACAGTGACCCCGATGGTGAACAAGGTGCATTAGAATACAATCAGTCAGGTCAAATAGACGCAAATACCGGTACTCAAGTGCAGGGTAAATATCACATAAACAGTAATAATTTTCCCTATGGCTTTATCACCAACAACGACAATTGGAGTAATTATTGGCGACAGGGGTTAAATAAAAACCTTGGTTGGGATGAATCTTTGCCTGATAACGGTAGCGGTGCTAAATCTATGGGCCAAGAACTTGCCAATAGTCAACAGTTTGCCAGTTGCCAAGTGACCAAAGTATTTGAAAATATCTGCCTACGCTCACCACAAGATTTCGCTGACAGAACAAAAATAAACAGCATGACCAACACATTTACCAGTACGGGCTTCAACATAAAACAAGTGTTTGCCGATTCCGCTGACTACTGTAAAGGGGAATGAGAATGCGCAATGACATAACTTTTTTACCTACAATCAAGCTACATAAACACCTTACAATATTAGGTTTAGCGTTAACTGCTTCATTGTTAACGGCGTGTGGTGGTGGCACGGCTGATGTAATACAAACACCCGCTCCCGCTCCTCAAGAAAACGCGCCCATTACCTATTCTGGCCCTGTTGCATCCACACCAGACGTAACGCAGTTTAAATTAGAGCTATGGGACAATATAAGCTCGCAAGAACGATGCGGTGCCTGCCATGTACAAGATGAACAAACACCAGCTTTTGCTCGTAACGATGACATTAACTTGGCGTACAGCGCGGCAAACCCATTAGTCAATTTTTCCTCGCCAGAAGAGTCTAGCTTAGTCACAAAAGTAGCGGGTGGGCACAACTGTTGGTTAACTAGCGACGCCGCTTGCGCAGACATAATGACAACTTGGATAAGCAACTGGGCAGCCACAGAAAGTACCGCTAACGAAATACAGCTAGAAGCACCTACTGCCAAAGATCCTGGCGCGAATAAAAACTTTCCAGCAGACGCGCAACTGTTTGCCGACACTGTGTATCCATTATTAGAAACCTACTGTGCTAATTGCCACACCAATTCAGCCACCATTTCAATTTCACCTTACTTTGCGTCGAGCGATATTGATGAAGCCTATGAAGCATCCAAAGCGCGGCTCAATCTGGACTTACCGGCTAACTCTCGTTTTGTAGGCAGGGTCCGAGACGAGTTTCATAATTGTTGGAGCGATTGCACCAGCAATGCGAATGATCTTATCAGCGCTATTCAAAACATGGCTGACGGCATTGATCTCACCGAATTAGATGGGCTGTTAATCAACAGCAAAGCACTCACCCTATTTGATGGCACACTTGCTACAGGTGGCGGGCGTTTTGAAAATGATGTGATAGCCAAATGGGAATTCAAAACGGGATCTGGCACTACCGCATTTGATACCAGTGGTGTTGAGCCAGCCATTAATCTGACCTTAAATGGCGACGTGAACTGGATAGGCGGTTGGGGTATCCAATTAATTAATGGCAAAGCCCAAGGTTCAACCACTAGCAGTAAAAAAATACATGACTTAGTCACAGCGACAGGCGAATTTTCGATTGAAGCATGGGTAGTACCAGCCAATGTTACCCAAGAAGGACCCGCTAGGATCATCAGTTATTCTGGCGGTGCTACCACCCGTAACTTTACCTTAGGGCAAACCCTGTATAACTACGATTATTTGCTACGCACCGACAAAACAAATTTAGACGGGCAACCGGCGTTATCCACTGCCGATGCGACAGAAGTGTTACAAGCCAGTTTGCAACATGTAGTCGTGAATTACGATTCGACCAATGGCAGACAAATATTTGTGAATGGCCAATATACCGGTGATGCAGACAATACCGAAGTAGGACACTTTGCAGACTGGAACAACAGTTACGCCTTTGTATTAGGCAATGAAGTGTCGGGTGACATTCCTTGGGCAGGCTCTATCAGAATGGTGGCTATTCATAACCGTATATTAAGCGCCGAACAGGTGACCCAAAACTTTGATGTAGGCATAGGCCAAAAATTCTTGTTGTTGTTTGAAGTCAGCGAAATCACCAATATTGCACAAAGTTATGTGGTGTTGGAGGTCAGTCAATTTGATAGTTACAGCTACCTCTTTAGCGAACCATTTTTTGTCACCTTAGATAGCAATGCCAGTATCCCAGACACACCGTTAAAAGGTATGCGGATTGGGATTAATGGCCGCGAATCGAATGTAGGTCAGGTGTATCAAAACCTCGATACCCAGCTGACTCAAGCCGATTATATCTCGGGACAAGGACAACCATTATCAACTTTAGGCACCATTATCCCAGTGGAGAAAGGCGCTGGGGTGGATGAGTTTTTCTTAACATTTGAAGTATTAGCTGAGCAAACAAACGTTGTGGTAGAAGCGGATCCTCCAGCACCCGCCGCCAATGTAGATATAGCAGCACAAGCACAAATCGGCATGCGTAATTTTGCCGAAATTAATGCCAGCATGTCGACAGTTACAACTGTGCCCATGAACAACCCTGCGGTTAAAAGTGCCTTTGAACAGTTAAAACAACAACTGCCTGCAGTCACTAACATGGACGGATTTTTAGCCTCGAATCAGATGGCGGTCACCCAAATGGCGATTAAATATTGCGATCAATTAATTGAGATTGACAACCTAAGAGACAATTATTTTACTGGTTTTGATTTTACTCAAAATGCCTCTGTGGCGTTTACCAATCAAGACAGAAGTTTAGTACTCACCCCCTTAACCACAATGATGTTGGGTACGAGTCTTAATGACCAACCAGACAACACCGACGTTTTCGATGAATTAGATAATTTAATCACCCGTTTAACCGATTGCAGTGGTGACAAAGTGTGTGATGCCAACTACACCAAAACAGTCGTCAAAGCAGTGTGTGCCGGTGCTTTAGGCAGCGCTGCCATTACTTTGCAATAAAAGGTAAATAAAGATGAAAAACAACAAACCAATTGGCTTAAACGATCCTCTTTATCATGCCTGCCACGCTAAACCTGTTACCCGACGTGACTTTATCGCTCAAGGTTTTATGGCTGGTATGGGCACTGCACTGAGTGGTTCGGTATTCAGTTTATTTGCCAACCCGGGTAAAGCCCATGCGAGTTTATCGCCAGACTTAGAAGCACTAAAAAGTAGTTGTGGTATTGCTACCCAAGGCGCTGGGAAAATTCCTTTTATTGTGTTTGATTTAGCCGGTGGCGCAAATATTTCTGGCTCCAATGTATTAGTAGGTGGTCGTGGTGGACAATTAGACTTTCTGAGTACCGCTGGATATAGCAAACTTGGTTTGCCCGGCGATGTTATTCCCTCGATTGCTAATCCAGATACGGGTTTAAGTGATTTTATCAATACCGAACTAGGTTTAGCGTTTCATTCAGACAGTGCGTTTTTAAGAGGCATTCAGGATAAATTGAATGTGACTAATCGCGCCAATGTAAACGGTGCCGTTATACCTGCCCGTTCTGAAAATGATACTGGCAATAACCCGCATAACCCTATGTATGGCATTAATAAAGTAGGCTCTGATGGTTCGTTATTAACCTTAATTGGCTCCCGTAATTCAGACTCTGGTGGTAACTCTATGGCACCAGCGGCCATGATCGATACCTCCAAACGCCCCACCAAAGTCGACCGACCGTCTGATGTAACAGGCTTGGTCGACACAGGGGATTTAGTTGGTTTATTAAGCCAGCAAGATTCGGTCGCGGTAATGGAGTCAATTCAACGGATTAGCGCCATGAAGCTGGGCAAAGTCAACACCCAAATCACCACTGACGATGTATTAAAAGACTTGGTTAATTGTGGTTACGTTAAAAGTGCAGATATCACCGATAGATTTGGCGATCCGTCTTCCCTTAATCCTGAGCTGGATGCCGACATAGTCGGTGAAAATGGCATTTTTACCCAACAAGAGTTCGACAGCGATGGCGAATTTAGAAAAACCGCCTCCACAATGAAACTAGTGATCAACGGTTTTGCCGGCGCTGGCACCATCACTATGGGTGGTTTTGATTACCATACGGGTGATAGATCAACAGGTGAAGTACGGGACTTACGCGCCGGGCGCTGCATGGGCGCATGTTTAGAATATGCAGCACGCGTAGGTGTGCCTTTGATGATGTATGTGTGCAGTGATGGCTCGGTAGCCAGTAACGGTATGATTGACGATTCAGTGAATGGCCGAGGAAAAGGCGTGTGGACCGGCGATAACTCATCTACCGCATCCTCGTTCTTTTTAGTCTACAACCCAGGTGGCACACCACAATTAATCGGCGCTACACCAGATACCCAAGCCCAACACCAACAAATTGGTTACATGCGTAACGATGCATCAGTCGAAACCGCCGCAACACCCGCCGCTAACAACGTTAACTTGTTGGTTGAAACAGTCATTTTGAATTATATGGCGCTGCATGGTGAACAAGGCAATTTTGACAATTTCTTCCCTCAGAATGGTTTGGGTAGTTCTGTTTTAAAGGATAGTTTGACTACGTTTGAGCCAATAGTGAATGGCGTGATTTAAATAATTAGGATCACATTCTATAAGCCCAATCTAACTGCATAATCGAGATAAAGGGCTGACTACCGAATTACCGCCACGTTGTAAAATGTGGGTATATATTTGAGTGGTACGTAAATCGGCATGGCCTAATTGATCTTGCACTGTACGAATGTCGGCGCCTGATTGCAGTAAGTGGGTGGCGAATGAGTGGCGTAGGGTGTGTGGGGTGACGTGTTTTTGGATCTTTGCTTTAAATGCAGCGCTACGAACACTTTTTTGTACCGTTGTTTCATCACTATGGTGTCTGCGCAGGAGTTTACTCTCGGGATCAATTGACAGTTTTATACTTGGGAACAAGTATTGCCAAGGTAACGTTTTAATTGCGCTTTGATACTTAATTCTAAGCCGATTGGGTAAATAAACCCCTGCATATTCAGGATGAGCGAGATCGGATTGTAAGTATTGTTCTACTAATACAATTTGGCTACGTATCGCCTGATGTAACTCAGGTGCCAAAGTCACCACTCTGTGCCGCCCTCCTTTTCCGTACCAAATCTTTAAACAGGAATAATCAAAATCAACGTCTTTTACTCTTAACCGAACCGCTTCCATTAATCTTAGGCCACTGCCATAAAGCAGCGATATCAGCAGTCTATGTTTAGCATTAACAAATTCAAAAAGGCTTTTCACTTCTTCAAACGTTAATACTACGGGCAGCTTTGCTTGTCGGTTACTTTTCATGAAATTCAATTTAATTCTCAGTGGTTTTTTAATTATTTCCTTGTATAGAAAAACCAACGCATTGAGCGCACTAGCTTGGGTACTTGGTGCCGAATCTAATTTAAATACCATATAATTCAAAAATTGCTCGACTTCGTTATCTCCCATTTGTGCAGGATGTCGTTTTTGATGAAAACAGATAAAGCGATAAATCCAATGAATATAACTTTCAATTGTTTTCTTCGCATAGTGCCGTTGATACATCGATTCAGATACATGAGTTAAAAAAGGAGACTTTTTCATATTTTTGGAACCAAATTAACTGTATTTACATACAGTTATAGTGTCTAACCCGTATATATGCAAGATCACGGGTAAATGCCGTATATCCGCAGTGAAGTTAATTTAAGATCTGGAAAACTCTATAAGTTGTAATAACTTAACGTCTATGTATAGAATAGGGGCAAATTTATATACGGCAAAAGCCCGTGTTTAAACACGGGCTTTTGCGTGTTATTAATATTGTTAGATTTCTTGGTGGTTCAGTGATAATTGAGTTTTCTGTGAGTTACACCCTCGAAGAGTACTGCTCTATTGTTGGAGACTACTGCATACACGTACTTCAAGAAAAAGATAGAGAAAAACATTTGGAGAAAGCTGTGAATGCTAGATATCTAGTTAGGCCGTTGCGTTTCTTAATCCGAACGGTTGCATCCATATTTTTTTACTTTAAAAAACGTGAGATGCCGGTGTGTGAGTTCATGATAACCGAATCAGATATATCCCGAAAAACCAAACAAGGCACACTTACGGTTTCTTGGAGTGAATTGACAGAGATATATCAATCATCCGAGGGGTTGATACTGATTGACGATGATGGAGGATTGCCAATACCTTTTCGATGTATATCATCGACAGAAAAAGATTGGATAGTAGAAATATACGAGCGTGCGAGATCTATAGAAATCTAACAAACCAATTAATCCGACCTCAACTCGCTGCGCTCTTTTCGTCGGCTTATTGGGGTGTTATACCCCTATATGAAAATTCGAAGATGCATTTATATCAAAGTATACAAAGGGTACTTCGTTACTCGCCTTCAGGGTTGCACTGAAGAAAAGAAATACTTGTGTAGTGGCCTCAATCACCCAAGAACACTTGCTGGCGATTGGCGAGAATTGGAAAAGGTAATATCAGAAATAATAAAGTACTACGGGCCAGTTTATAATCGACTAATTAAGCCAATCGTTCTTTTCCACTTTGTTACAAAACAAGAAGGTGGATACACTTCGTCAGAGCTACGGACATTTCAAGAAATTGGGCGTTCGTCGGGTGCTAACTTTTGTTTGATGTGTGAAGACAAATACGGCCCATTAAATAATGAGCAACTTAGTTCTATTTTTAAGCATGCTGATGGGGTATAACAAAAACATAATGGTGGGAATTTTACTCGCTGAAAAAGCGCTCCCAAAATCCCCATATGTTAAGCGTTAGGCATAAAGGAAAAGTTTTGAGCAGCATTAAATGGAGTTATTTTTTAACCGTCTTTCAAGTGACTCTCGGGATAGTATATTTTTCTGCGGGACTAAGTAAATTATTCCCCAGCTTCCCTAATATCATTGGTCCTGTTTGGCTAATAGATGAATTATCAAAATATAGTTTAGGCTTGTTCGGTTATTTTATTGCAATAATGCAAACACTAGTAGGTGGTTTGTTACTCATAAGTCGTTTTCGTTTAATTGCAAGCCTAATGCTACTCCCAATGCATATGTGTGTCTTAATAATCCCATTTTCACTTGGTTGGCAAGGCACTCAGTATATAAATGTTTTTTTCCTTTTCATGTTGCTATCACTATTGTTTAGCGATCGTAAAAAGATATATTCCTTAATAAACTCTAAGCCAGTGTCACTAAGTTTAGCTTCGAATAAATTGTATATAAGTACATTTGTTCTGACTTGGTTTTTTGCAATTTTTTTAAAGTATGGATTTGGGCACTAATTATGCCTAACAAACGCATCAAACCTGACTCCGCAAGCAGGCCGGTTTTTTGCAAAACACACGGCGCAAAAAAGCGTCCAACTTGCTCCGCTGTTTATGCGAAGCGTTATAAGCACATGGAAGCCTGCGTTCAATGAATAAATATAAGTTGAGGTTGATTGGTATTTTGGTGATTCAGTTGATCATTACACTAATACACAATACCTCCTCAAATAATTTTGACGCTTCAAACTTCTACCATCTTGAGAATTGGACATATTGGCTTGGAATGGGCTGGGGTATTTTTGCTATTGTCTATGCTATAAAGTTGGCCTGCCCTCACTGTGGCGCAAAGCAAGTATTACGTGGCCTAAGTGTATTCTCGTTGCGTTGGCCGCAAGATCAATGTCATAAATGTGGTGCCAAAATTGAATAGTGCTTATAACAAAAACATCATGGTGGGAATTTTACTCGCTGGTAAAGCGCTCCTAAAATCCCCATATGTTAAGCGTTATGTCGCCAATCATTTTAGCTAGGGAGAAACGATTGAAGTTTCTATCGATTATAGTTTTAGCGTTTATTTCACTTATAACCGAAGCTAGGGAAATGGAAGTTGAATGGCCTAATTTGGCTGCTCTTAACCCTTCACAAATTGAAGCTGATGCGAGAGAGTTCCTACTGGATAAAAAGCCAGAACTGGCGAATATGGGAGTTAAACTTGTCCAAATAGACATCAACTATTTCAGAAAAACGCCTGAACTAACGGCAACATTCGTCCATAAAAATTCGATGAAGCACATAAGTCAAAACACGACTTTAGGGTCGCCTAATCCATGGGGAATAAATCACTATATGGAGTTTGTGATTGTTTCATTCCCTCTAAATGATGGGCTAGTGGAGATTAGTTATAATGAAAGCTTACTCACAAATGACGAACAAGAATCAAAAGAGTTGTTTGAAAAGTATTATGATGACTACTGATGTGCATTCAGGACATAACAAGCCAAGTCAGCGGGAATTTCACTCGTTGAAAAACACTCACAAAATCCCCTGCTTGGGGCGTTATACGTCTATGGAGTTCACGTAAATGTCATCGATTTCAGATGGAGTTTTATTCGAAACATTCAGAGCGGTTGGGTCTGCATTTTTACGTGAGGCGCATGTAGATCTAACCTTTGACGCTAAGTTTAATGAAAATCGTGAATATTGGAATGGTTTAACTCAAGGATTAACGCTTTCAACTTTTTGCCATTTGGTTGAAACGGAATATGGAAATAAAGATAATTTCAGAAGCCAATTAAAAATAGCTATCCACAAAGAAATTTTAGATATTCTTTTCTATATTAGAAACTCTTTTATCCATTGTAATTGGGATATCTCAAAACTTAACTTTAAAAATCAAGAAGAAAAGATACGGAATTTTGTTATTAATAATCCTTACCTAGATTCAAGCTTCGATTTACAGGTCGAAGACAACATAGTTAAATGTAATAATTACGAACCTATATGTCGCATGTTGCTAAATGACGTATAACAAGAAAAATCAACAAGGACAGATACTGCTTGGCTTTTGTCACTTCGTTCCAAAATTATAGCCAAGCAATATTTGCCCGTTATTTTGGCGTTAGGTGTTCAGGGAATTTTGTTAAATATATTAGCTCTATAATGCTTTCGTTCGCCTTGTTTATGACATTTGTAGCAAATTATCAATTTGAGCAAGACACTTCAGGACAGCTATTAACAAAGACTTTAAGTATATTTATGAGGCTCTTCTCTAAGCCACCAGAAGGTCCTTCGATGATGGCGACGCCTTTTTATCAAGATAATCAGTTTGCAACTTTTGTAGTCATATTTATTTCAACAGCGTTTTTGTTGTTTGTGTGCGCTAAAGAGTCACAAACAATCTGGCGTTCTGGTAAAAATAAAAAATCTGCATATTTGTTAACATTATCAGCGGCAATTTTGTTTTTTAACGTTAGGCTAGCAATATGGAACACCTAACAAATTTATTAAATATCGTTACGGCCAAAAAACGGCCTCCACTGGACGCGCAAAAAACGCGCGCCGTTTATAAAAAGCGTTAGGCTTCTTGGAGAATTGGAAGGTTGGAACCAGATTATTCAAACTACTCTATCGAAGAACTAGAAGAGGCTTTGGCCTCAATTGATAAAAATGCATACCCAGACCGGACAAAAATACTTGAGAAGGAGTTATCAATACGACAAGGTTGGTCGGGCCAGCGACAAACAGAGGTATCATTACCATACTATTGGACTTCGACGGGTAGAAACCTTTTTTTTGTTATCTTTTTTAGCGGCCTCGCATTTCTTTCTTATTCAAGTTTTTCGGACAAAAGCCTTGAAGGTGTAATAACTTTTATTATTAGCACTGCTTGCTTAATTTTTTATGGGACTGCCCTTTACCAAAAAAGTGGTTGGGTTCACGTGGACGATAATGGGATTTCCTATCAAAATATTTGGGGTAATAAACAGGTTCCATGGAGTGACATCTCTGGCTGTTATATTAGATATATACGATTTACTAAAATCGTATATATCGTGGGCAAAAACGGTGGCGAAAAAATGTTACCCATCGTTGGCTGGAAAGCACAAGAGATAAATAACATTGTAAACACCGAAATTCAGCGTAGAGAAGCCTAACAAGTGCCGCAATTCGCTCGTAAACTCGCTCGGACAATTAACAATGGGCTATTGTCGCTGCGCTCAATATTTTAGCCCATTATTAATTGCCGCTTAGGCAGGCGTTAACTGCCAACGAGAGTCATGGAAGAATTTAAGCATAATCACATTCCGAAGAAGACGCGCATTTTCAATATGATATGGGCCTGCACCCTCATATTTTTGGCTATATATGGTTGGTTGTCTGGCAGCTTTTATTTTCCGGGTCGGGTTGGTAGTAATGGTGTTACGTTCACCAATTTAGGTTTGATTTTATTCATTTGCGCTTTAATCACCGCAGCCATAAATGCTCTTTTGGTAGTTGTAGACCACTACGATAAGCGTAACAATGAAACACAATACAAAACCTTTTCTCGGTATCTTAATATCTTTGGTGTCATTGTCATTATCAGCGCTTTTGGTTATCAATATGTTTATAGTCAAAAGCCAGTGGTAGTAATTAGCAATGGCAGTTAACAAAAACATCATGGTGGGAATTTTACTCGCTGAAAAAGCGCTCCTAAAATCCCCATATGTTAAGCGTTAGAGGTCAGCGAAGGTAATGGAATGACCAGCGATAATAAAAAAATCATGAGATTCGGGTTGTATATTATTACTACGATTTTTTCGCTGATTTATGTTTTTTACGAAGAATCTGAAACCGAAAAAAACCTCAGTGAAGTCTTTGACAATAAAATATTTGGAATTCAAGGAGTAACTACGAAGGTTACTCACTTTTCTAATATGAACACTAATATATCGATCAAATTTGAATCTAATGGCCTCCCTGAGATTGCATCAAGCTACAAGCCAGGCATTCTAGCTTTCGTTTGCACTCACCCATTTTTCAAAGAAGAACTGCTAAAAGGCAAATTCATTGACTTTGATATGTCTGCATTTGATAGAGCAGACGGTAAGCATGTGAATATGAAAATAGACGGGGGGCGTTGTAAATATGACCTCTAACAAAAACATTATTTCGTTCGTAAGCTCACTGGGACAATTACTCACTGGCTGGCGCTTCGCGCAGTATAGCCAGCAAGTAATTGCCCCATATGTTAAGCGTTAGAGGCACTCATGGTTGAGTATAAATATAAAACGTTTTGGCCTAGATTTTGGGCGGGATTAATCGATGGATTGATTTTTATGCCAATGGCACTTTTTAGCGATTGGCTGTTTGGGTTGGAACTGAATGGTGTAGTTAATTTTATTTATTATGCCCTTGTTCATACGTTAAGTTATTACTTTTACTCGGTCTACATGCACGGTAAGTTTGGTCAAACTATCGGTAAAATGCTTCTGAAAATTAAAGTCTCAAAAGTAGGTGGGGAACCGTTTACTTATAAAAGAGCACTATACCGAGATAGTGTAATTATAGGCGCTTCTATTATAATTTTGTTTATTGAGGCAGGGCCTATCTTAAATGGTATCAATCCATTTTTAGCAGCCGAAGGTAGCCAAGCGTTTCAAGTGCTCATTTGGATACAAATTGCTTGGTTTATGATGGAGTTCATTACTATGTTAACCAATAACAAAAGAAGAGCTGTTCACGACTTTATTGCAGGGTCAGTGGTTACGCGCCTCTAACAAACAAATCATGACAGGGACGCGAAAAAGCCGCGCCCCATATTTGAAGCGTTATATTTATTTTTTAGGGTCAACGTAAAAATTTTAAAAGAGAGTTGAAGTTAATATGAATGAAAACAGTACAATATTATCCGATGAATTACTTGAAGGTAATGAGCCTAGTTGCAGTAACACAAGTTGTTGCCCACCTAAAAGTCCTATTGTAAGGGCGACTCCAAAAGTTGGGCGTAACGATCCTTGTATTTGTGGTAACGGGCGTAAATATAAGAAATGTTGCGGGAAAAATGCATAAAATTTCCTTGTGCGTTCAAAATATAACAAACAAATCATGGCAGGGACGCGAAAAAGCCGCGCCCCATATTTGAATTGTTATGCTTCCAAATTACCTACGAACAGTCGCTACTCAGTTTGATCCACGGATTCATTCAAAAGCTTAATACTAGAAATTAGGTAAGAGCCTCAGCGAGAGAATTGACCTGCATTTTGTCAGCTGCCAGTGCTGGGTTATTCGGCAAATGTTGAGAAACGCGCTTCAACCAGCCCTTGATAACCGGGTGCTTCGCCGCGCTTAACTCTTCCTCCAACCCAAACATGTAGTTAAATACGAGTTGTGGAAAGACAGCAAAATCAAGCATGGTTGGCTGATTTAGCCCCCCCATATAGGGGCCTTCACCAATGTGCTCAACGAGTTCTGAAAGAATGCGAACTTGCATGTCCTCATGGCTCTCAGTGAGATCCATATGTTGGCCCATGTGCTGTATGAAAGGCGCTTTCCGAAGCCCCACTGGCCAAATAAGGCGTACCGGCCAAGGCAGGGGGGTATCCGCGCTCACTAACGCTGCCAGACGCCATGCTCTGCGCAAAAACTGAGTGGTAATGTTGCCATCAATCGCGCGCCTGAAAAGACTTATGAGGAACGTATCGCTTATCCAACGATCAATTTCGTCTATTTTTGCCCGATGCTCCAAGGGGTAAAGCGGTTTTCCTGGAAAGAGTTCATCCAACCAAAGGGCATGATCAGAGGACTCGCGTTTCCATTCACCATCCACTTCCAGCACAGGTACCTGTGTGCCGTTGGTGTGACCAATGGTGGCCTTGGGTTTGATTGGGTTAACCGGAACGTGGGAGAAATCAATCCCTTTGTAGTAAAGAAAACACGCAGTTTTTCGAACGTAAGGGCTAGTGGCATATCCAAAAAGCTTTACTTTTGGCATAGGTGCTCCGTTGGTGAAGTGAATTGCTATTAAGTAGTGCTCCCTATAATATGAGCTATCACTCAGTTTAAATACTCGGATTGAACGCTTATGCTAGGGATAAAATCTAAGTCATTGTTTGAGCTTAAGAAACTTCCTAAACAGCGTCGCTCAAAAGCAACTGTCGAGGCCATTCTGGAAGCAGCTACTCAGTTATTACTTGAGATTGGTTATGACAAAACTAGCACTAATCGGATCGCGGGGCGGGCGGGTGCGAGTATAGGATCTCTGTATGAGTATTTTCCTGGGAAGGAGGCGATATTTGCAGAAATTAGGCGTAGAGAAGACGCTAAGATATACCGCGCGAGCGCTCAAAATGCTGTTCCCGACACCATTAGCGATATGCTTCGATTGCATATCACTGCCTATGTTGATTTTGTGCGCTCAAACTTAGACTTGCATGTGGCTCTTATACGCGAGGTACCTCAATTTGCAGTCGCAAATGCCGAAGCCGAGCTTCTGCGGATCTATTTGCCGCTGTCTACAAAAGAGCTAAAGGAACGCAAGCAGCAACTTCGCAAAAACCGATCGCCCTCATTTGCGACCGAATTTATAATCCGTGTTGTTAGAGGAACGATTAGTGAATATGCCCTTTATGCTCCAGAGCATCTAAATGATAGGTTCACTGAAAATTTATTGGATATGCTGGAGGGTTATTTGGTTGGCTGATGTATATCCGTTCGATTGCCGGCAGAGTGATTTGAGATAGTTGATGAGAGACTGCACATCGATGGGCATAACAAATCAAGCAAGCGGGGCGCCTCGATCGGCGCACCTTCTTGAGGCGTTATAAGCAACGGTAACCCAATGACTAAGAAACCCGAAATACCAAAGAATTTTTATAGAGACTATGGAATTATCATTTTATGTTCTGTAATTTCTGGAGGATTTTTTTATTGGTCCGAAATGGATTTTCTTTTTCGTTTCGTTCCGCTCGTTATTGTCACTATGGTTCCTCCATTCTACTTTCGTAACTATTACGCAGAGTTAAGCTTGTATAAGAGACCTAAAGTAAATGTTCAGCCGTCCCAACAAAAGCCTTCGAAAGTAAATGAAAATATTGCTAAATATATAGCAATGCAAAAAGAACGAAAAGCTAATGCAAAGTAGTGGCAGTTTTGGATTTAATGCATATAACGCCAAATAAACAAGACATATATGGACGCTCCCGTGATGTCAACGTAATACCTGCCTCTTCGTGCTGATTTTCAGCATGAATTACGCTTTA
>NZ_CAJWCF010000026.1 GCF_913020055.1 uncultured Paraglaciecola sp.
CGGCAACTATGTCAATCACTCAGCCTATAAAGCCGCAACGTATTATTCGTTTATGACCATCAATATCCAGCCTATTGGCAAAATCAGTACACCTTACAAAGAGAAATTTGCCATTCCCCGTCAGCCCGGTTTGGCCAAAAGTGCCGAAGGTAAAATTACATTTTTTGAAGGGTTTAACGATCCTAACTATTTACGTGGTATCGAACAGTTTAGTCATCTATGGCTGCTATTTCATTTTCATCAAACTGCGGATAAAGGCCACTCCCCCCTGGTGCGCCCTCCGCGCTTAGGCGGTAATAAAAAACTAGGCGTGTTTGCCACACGTAGTACCTTTAGGCCAAATGGTATAGGCATGTCTGTGGTTGAATTTGGGTCGGTGAGTTATCAAAACAATCAACTTAGTCTGATTGTGCGGGGGATAGATTTATTAGACGGCACACCGATTCTAGATATCAAACCCTATGTACCTTATGCCGATAGTATTGTGCAGGCATCGGGAGGTGTGGCCCAGCATAGTCCAGAATTAATGGAGGTGACTTTTAGCGAACAAGCCAGCAGCCAATTAAATCAGTTTGAATCGCACTATCCTAAATTAGCCGCACTGATACAAGAAGTGCTCAGCCAAGATCCCCGCCCTGCCTATCACAAAGATTCTCACTCAGATAAAACCTACGGTATGAGCCTGTACGATCTAAATATTCAATGGCAAGTGATTAACCAACAAAATGTAGTCTTGGCAATCCAATTAATTTAACCCGGTATAATACTCAATAATAGCTTTAGACATTATTGGTGTTAGAATAAGCGCCGTTTTTTCCTTTAAACCCTAGAGATTTTATTGTTCATGCGCACTAGTCAATATTTATTATCCACACAAAAAGAAACCCCAGCCGACGCAGAAGTCATTAGCCACCAGTTAATGTTACGTGCAGGTATGGTCAGAAAGTTAGCTGCGGGTTTGTACACTTGGTTACCAACAGGTTTACGTGTGCTGAATAAAGTTGCCGAAATAGTGCGCGACGAAATGAACAAAGCAGGCTCAATAGAAATATTAATGCCTGTAGTCCAGCCTGCTGATTTATGGCAAGAGTCTGGCCGTTGGGAAGAATACGGTCCTGAGTTACTGCGTATAAAAGACAGGCAATCAAGAGACTTTGTATTAGGCCCGACACACGAAGAAGTGATCACCTCGCTGGTCAAAAACGAAGTCAACAGTTACAAACAATTGCCACTTAATTTATATCAAGTACAAACCAAATTCAGAGACGAAATTCGCCCTAGATTTGGCATCATGCGTTGCCGTGAATTCACCATGAAAGATGCTTATTCTTTTCACCTTGGTCAAGACTGTTTAGAGACAACCTATCAAAACATGTACCAAGCCTACTGCAATATTTTTGAGCGTATTGGCTTAGACTTCCGCCCGGTTATTGCCGACAACGGTTCAATAGGCGGCAGTGCGTCCCATGAATTTCATGTGTTAGCTGAATCAGGTGAAGATGATATAGCCTTTAGTAACGGCTCTGATTATGCAGCTAACATTGAAATGGCCAGTGCGTTGGCACCAACCAGTAACTGCCCTGAAGGTACGCAAAACCTAGAAAAGGTGGCCACTCCCGAGCAAAAAACTATCGAAGCGGTGTCAGCGTTCTTAAACGTACCTGCAGAACAATCAGTTAAAACACTGATTGTATTGGCTGAACCAGACGAAAAAGGCAAGCAAGGATTAGTCGCATTAGTATTACGTGGCGATCACCAACTTAACGAAGTCAAAGCTGAAAAACTAACAGGTGTATTTGCCCCACTGACCATGGCAGGCGAACAACAAATACAAGACACACTGAATTGCACTATAGGCTCACTTGGGCCAGTGGGTATGTCTATCCCTGTAATTGTTGATACCAGCGCTGCGCATTTAGCTGACTTTGTTTGTGGCGCTAACGAAGAAGGGGTGCACTTCACTGGCGTAAATTGGGCAAGAGACGCAGGTGAATTTAACGTTGCTGACATTCGTAATGTAGTCGCCGGTGATGCTTCGCCAGATGGCAAAGGCACGTTAGAAATAAAGCGCGGTATTGAGGTCGGGCATATATTCCAACTTGGTGATAAATATTCGCAAGCAATGGGTTGTGGCGTGTTAGATGAAAACGGCAAAAATAAAATACTCAGCATGGGATGTTACGGTATTGGTGTTTCACGCATAGTGGCTGCCGCAATTGAACAAAACCATGATAAATATGGGATCATCTGGCCGGATGCCATCGCACCTTTTAAAGTTGCGCTAATTCCTATGAATATGCATAAATCACATCGAATAAAAGAACTCGCCGAATCGATGTATACACAATTTCAAGAAGCCGGTCTTGAAGTATTATTTGATGATCGAAAAGAACGCCCAGGCGTGATGTTCAACGACATGGAATTGGTCGGTATACCGCACACAATCGTAATAGGTGAACGTAACCTAGATGAAGGTAAAGTGGAATACAAAAATCGCCGTAGTGGTGAGAAAGAATTGATTGAAATCGACCAATTTGCTGAATTTGTTGCTAACTTATAAGCAACCAGTAGCTTTTAAAAAAGCGCCTTTATGGCGCTTTTTCATTATATAAAACAGGTTCTTAGAAATTTATACCCATACCTTTAGTAATAAGTTTATACTTAATTCAGTTTAGCTTTGGTGGTAATGTTTAGGCTCATGGATGCAACTAGTTTATTAATGAGATCATAAATGCAAGTGACCTTCTACGGTGTACGCGGCTCCTGCCCCGCTCCTGGCCCAGAATTTATTAAATATGGTGGTAATACTGCTTGTGTGCACGTCTGTTTAGACGACGGCACAGATTTCATTTTAGATGCTGGCACCGGAATAAAAAACCTCGGTCAAAAGCTGGTCAAACAAACTAACGATATCCATTTATTACTCACTCACAACCACTGGGATCATATTCAAGGTTTTCCCTTTTTTGCGCCTATCTATCAGCCCGAGCGTAATATTTTAATTACTCCAGGTCAGATTACCTTTGATGCAGATCATGCCATTTTAGAACAAATGAGTGGCAGTTACTTCCCGGTCGATTACAAAACACTGCCCTCAAATATACAAGTAGTACCGCAACCCAAAGAGGTAAATAATTGGAAAATTGGTAACGCCACTGTTAGCCGTTTAGCCATGAACCACCCCGGCAGTGGCAGTTCTTTTTGCATTGAGGCTGATGGCAAAAAAGTGACCTATATCACCGACAATGAATTATATCCTCCTTACAAAAAGAACACCGACTTTTTAGACTGGGTTGAATTTGCCCGTGATGCCGACCTCATTATTCATGATGCACAATATATGATTGCCGACATGCCCGCTAAGTCAGGCTGGGGACATTCCGTCGCCGAAGAAGCCGTCAAACTGGCCATGGGCAGCCGGGCAAAACGTATGGCATTGTACAGCCATGATCATATCCGCACCGATGAGGAAATTACCGAAATAGAAAGTCATTGCAAAGAAATCATCGAAATTGGCGGTGCAGACTTAGAGCTTTTTGCTGCAGCCGAAGGTTTAACGCTTAACTTATAGGGAACGAGGTTTTTGTCAGAGCGTAATCAATATGCGTTGTTATTATCTGGTGGTGGTGCAAGAGCCGCTTACCAACTAGGTGTACTTAAAGCCATTGCGACCTTTTTACCACGCAACCAAGGTTTACCATTTCCCATAGTTTGCGGTAATTCAGCCGGTGCAATTAACGCAACAGGTTTAGCCTGTTACGCCTCTTGTTATCATCTTGGTTTGAGAAAATTAGAATGGGTATGGAAAAACTTCAACACACGCCAAGTATACGACAGTGGTATTAGAGACGTATTCAAACATTTAACTGGCAATTTTTTGAGCAGCTTTCAATCCGAGCAAAATCAAAAAAATCCGTCCAGTTTATTAAATAATCAACCTCTGAGACAGCTGATCAGAAGCCGCTTAGATTTTCATCGTATTGATAGAAATATATTAAGTGGCCACTTACGCGCGATTACCGTCAATGCCTCTAGCTATACTAGCCATGACTCCATCAGTTTTTATCAAGGGCATGCCGATATAGAGCCTTGGGAGCGTGAACAAAGACGGGGCATACCCTGCACCTTAAACTCAGAACACTTAGTTGCTTCATCGGCTATTCCTATGCTGTTTCCCCCGGTGAAAATGATGGGTGAGTTTCTCGGCGATGGCTCGGTACACCAATTATCACCACTGAGTCCAGCGATTCATTTAGGTGCAAAAAAAATACTGATCATTGGTGTCGAACAACCAGAGAAAACCTCACGTTTTACCGACATGAACCGATTTCCCAGTAGCATCGCTATTGCAGGGCATTTACTCGATACTATTTTTGCCGACACCCTTAAAGCCGACCTTGAACGTCTAACGCGTATAAACGAAACAATCGCCCATATGACCTACAGGCAACAGCAACAAACTAATTTAAAAACCATTGATACCTTAGCCATCAACCCAACGGTTAACTTTAACGAAATGGCCGCCAAACATTTTCACCGCATGCCTTCGGGGATAAAAATCCTTCTGCGTATGATGGGCTTACACGATAAAGCCGACACTAGTTTGCTCAGTTATCTATTGTTTGAGAAAGAGTTCTGCCGAGAGTTGATTGATTTAGGTATGCAGGATGGCTTGGCTAGACAAGAAGAGTTACGTAGTTTTTTGTCAATATAGCATAGGGTTCTTTATTTTTAGAACATGTGCATCTCACACTTGTATTTATGTTGTCCGACTGACTTATTTTAGGGAGGTTATATCCAAAGGAGTGTATTTTGAAGTTTATCTTTTTTTTCATATTTTCTTTTTCTTCGGTGTTAGTTCACGCTGAAGTAGATTATAGAGTCCCATCTCGTGACTATATTAATATAAAAGGTGGCTGGAACATTTTTTATGAAGCTAGTATGGAAAGGGAAAATCCTAAGCTAGCGAAAGACTCTTTGCTTAAATTAAAAAACACCTTAAAGGTTATTGAACAAAAATCACCTTATTCTTCCTTGCGAAAACTAAAAACCTTGAAAATATTTTTGATGTGGGGCGAAGACTCCCAACATGGAGGGAAAAAAAGTGGAATGAGATTTGTTAGGAAAGGAGAAACAATTAAAAGGCTTCATTATGATAATCAATGGGAACATTCTGTAGTTATTTATAGTGCAGTAAATTTGATGTATTTAACCGATATGTGGGCAAAAAAAGCGTTAACCCACGAACTTTCACATGCTTGGCATATAATGCACTGGCCAGATAAGTATGCTGAAATAGTAAAGCCTTGGAAGAATGCTAAGTCTAAAAATTATACACTAATGTTAAAGACTACAAGAATCGTACTAAACCCGAAGCATATGCTACCAAAAACAATCTAGAATATTTCGCTGAATTATCAGCTATGTATTTTGTTGGTGGGGATTACTTTCCATATGATAGGGAAAAACTAGCTCGTTATGATCCTTCTGGAGTCGCTATGATCAAAAAACTATGGTCTGTCAGGTAATTGAATCAAGGGCTCAGGTTCGTTGAAAATCAACATGGCAGTCATATTAAATCGTTAATAATATTGGACATTATGATGTCATCAAATGCACCATGTGCGTTATGTATCTAACCATTTCAGTAACAGCTAAATACTCGTAATATTTTAATTTACAAAGCATAAGGTTCAACAATGAGCAAAATTAACGAAAAAGTCGAAGAGTTACTCGCCAAACATCCAACCCTATCGCAAGAAGAGGCAATCAAGATCGTAACTGAAAAAAATGAGCGCAAAAAGAAAAAGAGAACCGAAAAAAACAGATAGGAGTGAATCAAAAAACAGCCAATATAAAAGTCGATACCCTACGTCCAAATAAAAAGCCCTATGATCTTCCCCCTCCATAAAAAAAGCCGCTAAATTAGCGGCTTTATTAACAATATAGAGATTGAAGGGGTATAAAATCTCAGTCGTTAATCTTTAGACTCTGCTTTCACTTCGCTAGCCGGTGCAACTTCGGTCTTAGCAGGCGCTTTAGTTACAGTAGCTTTGGCTGTTGGTTTAGCAGCGGCCTTTGCTGGTGCTTTTTTAGCGGCGGCTTTTGCAGCGGGTTTAGTCGCTGTTTTAGCAGGAGCTTTAGTAGCAGTAGTTTTTGCTGCTGGTTTAGCTGCCGTTTTTGCTGTCGCTTTAGTTGCTGTAGCTTTTGCTGCTGGCTTAGCTGCTTTTTTAGCAGGCGCTTTTTTAGTGGTGGTGGCTTTTTTCTCTGCTGCTTTTTGTTGAGCGAGTTTAGCCACTACTTCAATTAGGCTATCAACACGTTGAGTTAACATATCGATTTGTTGGTCGCGGTTTTCGTTACCGAAACCAAGCTTTGCTTTTAATGCTGAAATTTTATCTTTTAACATTTTTCTGGCCTCTAATTTTTCTTGTATTTGCGTTTCAATTGATTCGCCTTTTTCTAGCAACTCGTTGACGAATTGTGAACTTTCAACAAATAGTTGGTCAATTTTGTCAGCGGCTTTTTCGCGCCCACTGTCGTAAGCACCTACGCCAACCAACCAAGTTTTATGTGCCATAGCGATCGTTTTTTTAGCAGGGTTCAAATTGATTCTCCTAATATCTTAGTTCACGCTAATTTAGCGCAAATATAAAAAACCCAACGCAACTTAGAACTTACAGCCCTAAACCAACGTTGGGTGTTGTACTAATTACTTAGCAGCTAGTTTTGCAACAGCGTCAGTCAATGCATCGATTTTTGCTGATAATTCTTCAACTCTTTGATCGGCACTTACGCTGTCTAGACCTAGTTTCTTACGTACTTCTGCTACGCGAGTTTCAACTTTGTCTTTCACTTGAAATTTGTCTTTTGCTTCAGTTTCGATTTTAGAACCTTTAACCACTAGCTCATCGAACACTTTGCTCGCTTCAACACTGATTTTTTCGTAACGGCCTTGGGCTTCATCAAAACTTTTACCGTATG
The DNA here is from genome assembly GCF_913020055.1 of uncultured Paraglaciecola sp. GTDB lineage: Bacteria > Pseudomonadota > Gammaproteobacteria > Enterobacterales > Alteromonadaceae > Paraglaciecola. The sequence continues at coordinate 6,985 of NZ_CAJWCF010000026.1, forward strand.
CGCCTAAACCTGCAAGCCAAATTTTACGTGCAAATTCTTCAGCTTCGTTTACTTTACCTTTGATAGAATCTAATTTAGTCATGGGTCTTTCCTCGTTTAAATAAATGGGTCTGTCTGGATTGAGGACAAGATTAGAGAAACGAATTAGAAACCGCATACTAATTGAGCAATTATTTTAATTTTATTTTGAAATGAGTCTCATGTTATTGATATATAGATGATTTTTATTTTGATTTTTTTTCGAACAATCTCGACTGACAAGGGTGTCAGCCGGTTTAACACTTTTAATCTACTAACCCTTTGGGCATATTTGCTCGTAATTCTTGCCAAATTTTGCCACTTTCGATGCCATAGTCTCTGATGACCAGTGGAACGCCTTCGTAGTCGCCCTTTTCTGCAAGCTCTAACAATTGTTTGTAATAACCGCGAGTTAGGTCTCTGGAATCTTGATTAGAGAAATAATAACCTCCGATGCGCGAATACAATCCTCTAAAACCGTTCATCATTAAGACATACACTGGATTACCAGAAGCAAAGGCTAAGTCATGATTAAGTTGGTAATCACTGTGCGCAAAAATTTTGCCATCATCAGGAATATCACTATGACTTTTTAATATCTCGATAGTTTTTTCTTGTTGATTACGAATTGCGCCGCGAATAAACACCGCACTTAAATTAGTTCTTGCGGCCAATAGGTGATCAACAAGCTCTGGGATCCCCTCTTCGTCAAGTCTGGCTAAGGTTTCTAATATATTAAGACCCGACGTTTCCCAAAAATTATTAACCTTAGTCGGCTTACCATGTTGAATGGTTAACCAACCGTCTCGCGCTAAACGTTGTAATACTTCACGCAAAGTTGTACGAGTTACACCGATGAGCTCTGATAATTCACGCTCAGCTGGTAGAATTGTGCCTGGGGGGAAGCGTCCACTCCAGATAGATTCCACTATATATTCTTCAGCGAATCCTGCTGGGCTTTGTGCCTTGTATATCATCAACTACTCACTTCGTTGCTATTGTTCTTCTAATTTTTATAAACTGATTGTACCAGATGATTTTTGCTGGTAACAAGGAAACTTTGAATTGTTAACGAAGTATTGCTAAAAAGCAGATTAATTTTACCAATTTGTCTTCTAACTGTGGGATTTTGCGATTGTTTTTGGGTACAATCGATAAATCGTTGATTCAATAATTATAATATTCAGCAAGGAATTTTGCTTATGCAAATGTCAGTACCTCAAGCAGTAGCAGCCAACTTTTTGGGAAAAGCCCCAACTTGGTACAAACAGGCGATTATAGCCTTTCTTATTATTAACCCCATTCTATTCATAATTAATCCATATGTAGCGGGCTGGGCGTTAGTACTTGAATTTATTTTCACCCTTGCGATGGCATTAAAATGTTATCCACTTCAGCCCGGTGGACTGTTGCTGATGGAGGCGATGTTTATTGGCATGACCACCCCTGAGCATATGAAACATGAAATGGTGGTGAATATTGAGGTAATACTGCTATTGGTCTTTATGGTGGCCGGTATTTACTTTATGAAAGGGTTGTTACTTTATCTTTTCACCAAATTATTGATAAAGCTTGAAAACAAAATCACCTTATCCATAGCGTTTGCGGCATCCTGTGCGATTTTATCGGCGTTCTTAGATGCGTTAACAGTAGTGGCGGTGATTATTACCGTAGGTTTAGGCTTTTACTCCATCTACCACAAAGTGGCATCAGGCAAAGACTTTCATGCTGATCACGATCACTCTCACGATGGTGAAGTCCCCCACCCCAAGCGTAATGATCTAGAAGATTTTAGAGCATTTTTACGTAACCTAATGATGCACGCCGGCGTAGGTACTGCATTGGGTGGCGTAATGACTATGGTTGGTGAGCCTCAAAACCTTATTATCGCCGATAAAGCAGGTTGGGACTTTATTGAGTTCTTTATTCGTATGTCCCCTATCACTATTCCTGTATTTTTTGCCGGATTAGCCACTACCTATGTAGTAGAAAAATTTAGCCTCTTTAGTTACGGTGCGCAAATACCGCCAGTAGTTAGACAAATATTGACTGACTATGACAAAAATGTAGATGCAAACTTAACCACACAAGACAAAGCCAGATTAGCTGTTCAAGGCCTGATTGCAGTTTGGTTAGTAGTAGGTTTGGCAGGGCATTTAGCCGCTGTTGGATTAATTGGGCTGTCTATTATTGTTTTGGCGACCTCAATGAGTGGCGTGATTGACGAACACTCTATAGGCAAATCCTTTGAAGAAGCTTTACCTTTTACCGCTTTATTATGTGTATTTTTTGGCATTGTGGCAGTCATAATCGACCAAGGGTTATTTAGTCCGGTGATTAACTGGGTATTAACCTTTGAAGGTAAAACCCAATTAGTGATGTTTTATTTAGCCAATGGCCTGTTATCCATGGTCAGTGACAACGTGTTTGTTGGTTCTGTATATATCACCGAAGTAACAGCTGCACTTAATAGTGGCGTAATCACTCGCGACCAATTTGATTTGTTAGCAGTGGCGATTAATACCGGTACTAACCTGCCAAGTGTTGCTACACCTAATGGTCAAGCTGCTTTCTTATTCTTGTTAACGTCAGCTATTGCGCCACTACTTAGATTGTCATACGGCACTATGGTGTATATGGCACTGCCTTATACAGTGGTACTGACATTAGTAGGTTTAGCTGCAACATACTTCGGTTTGTATGACTTAACACAATGGTTATATGACATGCACCTAATTGAGCATCACTCTGGGGTGATACCCGGCAGTGATGTTGTTCCTCATTAGTCAAGGATAGACCATTGATAAACACGTTATCAGCGTTATCCACAAACAAACGCGCATGGGGGTTATTATTTGTCTCCGCGCTTTGTTTGGAAGTAACCGCTTTGTATTTTCAACATGCAGCGGATTTACGCCCCTGCATTATGTGCATTTATCAGCGAACAGCCGTTTTTGGCGTAATGTTCGCTGCAATGCCAGCGATGTTAGTGAATAACCTTATCACCCGATTGATTGGTTATATTGGCTGGGGAATATCGGCTATTTGGGGCTTACTGATAGCCATCGAACACGTTGATATTCAAACGGCTGCCAACCCATTTTTTGCTACTTGTGAGTTTGTGCCTAACTTCCCTAGTTGGGCTCCTTTACATGAATGGCTACCGAATATCTTTGGCGCGACAGGTGACTGTGGCGATATAAATTGGTCATTTTTTGACATGAGTATGCCGCAATGGATGATTGTGATTTTCGCCGTTTATACGACTATTTGGGTGGTGATTTTGCTCAGTCGACTATTAGTGAAACGTAGTCTGTAATCTTAAGCGAACACTAATGTGTTCGCTGTTTATTCAAGCCAACAGATGGGGGTTTGAATAAACATTAAATTTAATTGAGTTTGCTGACGTTTTTATAAAGCCAAGTAAACAAATATCACATTCTTTTGCTAAATCTATGGCTAAACTAGTTGGTGCGCCCATAGCAATAATAAACCGAATATTTACCATTGCCGCCTTTTGTACTAATTCAAAACTAGCTCTTGAACTCAACACCACCCCCCAAATAGACCCTACCTGATGATTATCAACAGCCAACATTTTTATGTTTGCACCTATCAGTTTGTCAAAAGCGTTATGTCTGCCTACGTCTTCTCGGACATCTAATATGTGTAAACCTTGGTCAAATAACGCGACACCATGACTACCACCGGTTTGAGCGAATATCCCCTGGTTGGCTGTTAAGTTTTGGGTTAACGAGCGAAGTTCAGATATTGGCAGCGAAGCAACTTGCTCTTCTGTTCGTAGGGTCTGTGGCAATTTATCTAGTAGATTTTCGATGCTTTGCTGGCCACATACGCCACAAGCCGAGTTCATGATTTCAACTCGCTGATATGCCGCAAGATCAATATTCGCCCCAACAGCTAAGTTAACTTGTACGCGGTTAGTAGGCTCGGATTTTAATCGACCCGTTCCTGTATGCACAATTGAAGTGATTTTACTGGGATCTTGAATGGCGCCGCTAGAATATAACCAACCTCTGACCAAGTTCAGATCGTCGCCTGGTGTACGCATAGTGGTTAATAATAACTCTGGTGATGCTTTGGAGTAGGAAGATAACCAGATTTCTAGAGGCTCTTCGACTACCACTAGGTCGTCACACTCAATACGCTCAGGGGATGCTCCCTGCTCGCTAGACTGAGAAACTTTAACTATTGGATATTGTGCAATTGATCGCAAGAATAAAAACTATAACAAGAAAGACTAAGGTCTAAACTACCTTAGGCGATTAGAAGGGTAAAGATGTGAACCCTAAAATAAATATCCAACCTGCAAAAAACAGCTTTAAATTTTTAGCAGAAAAATACAATACCAATTGTTTAGCTAATATCCCGCCTGCTATGGCTCCCGCACCGGCAAACAGTACCACAGGCCAATATATCGCTTGGGTAATCACTAGGTGAAAAACAATTCCGCCCCATACTGTCCAAGCGCTCAAAATAACGGCAGCAGCAATAGCGAGGGTCACATTAAAACGGCAAATAATTAAATACACCGCTACCAATTCCCCTACACCTATTGATAGCCATGCAGTAATGCCGCCACCAACCAAAGCAATAACTGGCAATGCAATATAGTCATGTTTAGCTAGCTGAGTATTAAAACTGGGGTTATTCAGCAACAACACTGTGGCAAAAATGGCTAATGCTAAGCCAATTGAAAAGATCCCAAAACCTGTATGCAAACTTGTAGGGTCGCTAAAATGCGCAAAAAATTGTGGATTAATTTGCACCATCCACAAACCCATTAGGGAAAATGGGATCGTGAGTAACAATACCCTAACCAAAGGTTGCCATTGGTTACTCTCTGGTTGATTGTGAGTTTTAACCTGTTTGTAAAAGACCCACCACGTTATGGCTCCAGCGGTCATGCCGCAACATTGGATAGCAAAACTGGTGGCCACAGAGGTAGCAGCGGAAAAATCAAGTTGATTAAAAAACGGCACAAAAACAACACCACCGCCCGCACCAGTAGCATTGGCAAAAATAGCACCTAACAAACCCAAAAAGGTGAAACCGCCGTACTCTTGTATTAAGGTTAAAGGATGTGTTTGCCAAAACAGCAAACCTAACCAAATAAGCAGCATAGATATTCGGATATGTTTGCTGGATATTTTTGAAAACATAAAAAATTCTTGGCCTAAACTGAAAAAACAAAGGCGGACTTTGCCAGAATATGACACTACAAACAAAGAAAAATTGTTATTTAAATGGTTAAACTAAAATATAAACATGACTCGGTTATTTTAACCCTGCAACCTAATCGTTCGGCCAATTGGCGGGAAAATAAACTGATCATTGGATTTATCGCAGCCTTTGTGATGATCATTGCCATTGCTTGGAGTGTGGTCGGTGTTTGGATGATTTTGCCTTTTGCCGGTTTTGAAGTGGGTCTATTGGCTTTTTTAATGTATCGGGTGTCTTATTCGACCTATCAAAAACAAATTATTACCATTGATAAAGATACGCTCTCCTTTCATGCTGGCGTTTATTACCCCAAACGTTCATGCTTGTTCATCAAAGATAAGGTGTTAGTAAAAACAATCGAACCTAAAACTGAATATGAACACACCTATATTGCTTTACATGACGGACATCAGAGCATAATAATAGGCCAATTTCTAAACCAAGCTGACAGAATTACCACCCTAGAATATTTAAAAAAGGCAAAACTACATATCCACAAAGATAAATGGTGGAAAACCCAATAATTGCGTCTGAAAATTTACTTAAGGTTACCTATGAAATCGATACTGAATATTTTAATTGGCCTTTCACTGAGCATGAGTGTTTATGCTGAAACAATCAGACTATCTGAACCTGTTGAGCAGAATACCAATAGCGAAACCTTTGGTGTGATACTTGATGAATCTTTGCCTAACTTGAGTATGGAAAACCTAGTGGTTGACTCATCGACTCACCTAACGAAACCATTCCAAGTAGAAGCTAGAATAGCCAAAGTGTGTCAAAAGAAAGGATGTTTTTTTATCGCCCAACAAGACCAGCATATCTTGCGTGTTTCGTTTCGTGATTATGGCTTTTTTATCCCAACAGACAGCAGCGGAAAAACAGTAACCCTTGCCGGAGAATTGGTACAGAAAGACCTTAGCCCAGAACAAGCGGCTCACTTTAAAGCCGACCTAAAAAGCGATACCGAAATACTCAAGCCAGGTGTGGTATATGAAATTGTGGCTGATAGTGTAAGAATTCCACGAAGCTAATAAAACAGGAGTCTGCTCCTTTTTGCTGGAGCTGTAGAATGAATAGAAGCGGTCACAGCCATCTTTTCCAGTGACCGCTTAACAAGTGTTACTTAACTTAAAACTTCAATACATTAATTTCCAAGTTATTTAACTTATTCTCAAGGCCGGTATGATAGAGCGCTTCAATCGCTTTAGCGCCAGAATAATTAGCCACTGCCACTTTGTTATTCATATGCACCGCAAAACTTTGCCACCCTTTTGCATAACGCTCTGCAAAACCAGCATGTCCCCATTCTCCAGTGCGTTTTTTCACTTGGCTAGGAGCAAAGAAAAATTCACTGTCAAGGTGACCATCAGGTTTATCTTGCTGGGCATCCACATCGGTAGAACCAATTAGAATCAACTTATCGAGGTTGTCAGCAAACTGTTTTTTTAAATTCAGCAGTAAATTTTTGTTACCTGCAAAATCCAATACCCAGCTCGCCTTGTCTTTTCCTAGCTGAGCAATGTCGTCATAACTAATGACTTGGTCGTAACAGTCTAGGTCTTGGGTAAAGGCTTTATTGCTTGCCGAAGTTAGGCCAACCACTTGATAATCTAAACCTCGTTCGGCTTTATGTTTCATCAACAGATGCGCCGCGCCATAAGCGGTTTTACTCGACGCACTGGTTAGTATCACTTGCTTAATTGGTTGCTGCGCAGCCACTAACCCTTCACCAACAAAATCATCTAATACAAAAGACGTCATAAACAATGGGCGGTAATTGAGTTGCCATGATTCTCGATCAGCTTGGTAACCGGGGTCGGTGGCACAACGCACATAGTTATCATATACAGGAGAAATGCTTTTGCGTTTTTCACTGATATCAAAAAAGTGAGTGGGTGACATCTTGCCTGCTTTGATCACTAAATGACTTGCCATAGGCAAATAACCAAATACTTTCTCACCTACTTTTACATCAGCATGATTTGACTCAAGCACAGTGGCAAAACCCCACATGGGTACAATTCCCCAAGTGTCATCCGCGGGGAAAAAACCCCAGTACCCCATTTTATCGCCGAAAACTGAATAGGTAACATTATTCGCAGAAAAACCAAAAGTATCGATTTTAAGCAACACATCATCTGCGTCTAATTGTTTGCTATCTATACTTTTCTCAACAATTTTGGTGTTCGCCACATTGGATTTTTCAATCCAGATTTCGGTGACATTATGTACTTCGCTCATTTAGTTTCGCCCTAAAGTGAATTTATTCTGATAGATTGAGTATAAGTATTTAATCCGTTATCACGGCATCACAAATTTGAATGCGGTGAAATAAACCAAGATGATTAGCTCAGAGGCAAAGCAACCATGAAAGACACTCACCCTAAGTTTGATATTGTAATATTTGGTGCCACCAGCTTTGTGGGTCAAATATTAACACGATACATGCTTGCGCAGTTTCCCATTGAAGGCGAATTAAAGTGGGCTATAGCAGGACGTTCACAAAACAAACTAAATGAATTAAAGCAGTCTTTAGGCATAGCCGGAGAACCTCTTGACATTTTAGTCGCCGATTCAGCAGACGAAAATAGCTTGCACGAGCTATGTAGTGCTACCCGAGTGGTTATTTCGACGGTGGGACCTTACGCACTGTATGGTGAACCTTTGGTAAAAACCTGTGTGGCTTTAGGCACTGATTACTGCGATTTAACCGGCGAAGTGCAGTGGATAGCCAAAATGTTAGAAGGATACGAAGACCAAGCTAAAACAACTGGTGCGCGCATTGTTAACAGTTGTGGCTTCGACTCTTTGCCCTCTGACTTGGGTGTGTACTTTTTACAGCAACATGCCAAACAAAAATTTGGCGAGCCATGCAGTAGTATCAAAATGCGAGTCAAAAAAATGAAAGGTGCTGCGTCGGGTGGCACAGTTGCCAGCATGACTAATATATTTAAAGAGGTTGCGAGTAACCCTGCCCTACGCAAACTGTTGGCGAACCCCTATGCGATTTGTCCGCCTGACCATGGCAATAAAGTGCGCCAAGACAACATGAACCGGCCTCAATATGACAATGACTTTAACAGCTGGCTAGCGCCTTTTGTGATGGCTGTTATTAACACCCGCATAGTACATAGAAGTAATGCCTTAGTTGAAGGTGGCTACAGCCCACATTTTGAATACAACGAAGCAATGTTAACCGGTAAAGGGCTCATGGGCGGTGGTTTGGCAGCCGGTGTAGGTTTTGGATTAGGTGGTTTTGCCATGGCGGCGGTGATCCCCCCTACCCGCTGGGCAATGGAAAAATTTATTTTACCTAAACCCGGTGAAGGCCCAAGCCAAGATGCCCAAGAAAAAGGGTTTTACGACTTACGTTTTTACGGCACAACCGATAGTGGTCAAGAAATTCGCTGTAAAGTCACAGGCGATCAAGATCCAGGTTATGGCTCTACCGCTAAAATGTTAGGCCAAGCCGCAGCCTGTTTGGCGCAAGATATCAGCAAAGAGAATACACCCGGTGGATTTTGGACTCCCGCCAGTATCTTTGGCAATCAATTAATCACACGTTTAGAGAATCATGCTGGTTTAACATTTGAGATTATTGATTAATAACCTCAGAGTTTTCTTCACGACAAGCTTTTTGTGGCCTGTCTTTTTGAGGCCGATGCTTGTGTGTCGGCCAATTTGATTTGGTTTAGGATATACTTTATACAGTAAACCAATTTCATATGTGGAATCTCTGTTTTAGGCATTCCTGGCAACAACTATTTGTAATACAAGGAACTCACCTAGTTGCAAAATAGAATTTCAAGCGAAACATGGATAAAACTGTAATAATAGTAGTTATGTTTTAGTAAACTTTTTTGCAATATTTGGAATGCAATTGAATCATACAGGTTACATTAATCTAATTTTTATTAGCGTTATAAGCACGATACTTCTGAGTTTTTCAGCCTTTGCGTTGACTATTGGTGTCGTTCACGACAATGCAGCAGAGCGTTATAATTTTTTTGAAATTAAAAATAGCTTTCATGCACTGTACCCCGATATTCCAATTGAGTTTATTGGCTTACCTTCGGCAAAATATAAACTGCAAGTGAATGACTGGTTAACCAGTGAAACGGGTCCTGACGTGCTTTTTTGGTATGGTGGTATGCGTTTAAAGCAATTTATCCGTCAAGGTTATATAGAGAATTTGGACGGGCTTTCAACAGAACTCAACTGGCAACAAAACTTTTCCTCAACCGCGCTACAAACGGCAAAATACAAAGATTCGATCTACGCCATTCCTGTTTCTTATTATCAATGGGGTATTTATTACAACAAAAAAATACTCAAGCAATTTAACATTGCACCACCAAGTAATTGGAAGGATTTTCTCGCCGCTTGTAAAGCCCTGAAAAACGGTCGATTTGAACCTATTGCACTAGGCAGTGCTGAACCTTGGGTCTTAGCGGCATGGTTTGACTATCTTAATTTGCGATTGAATGGACTCGATTTCCATCAAAATTTATTGATTGGAGACATCCCCTTTACTGACCAACGGGTTATTAAGGTATTCGAGTATTGGGCTGAGTTAATAAACAAAAAATATTTTTTATCAGGTCATCAACGACTGAATAGAAATGAGGCTATGCCTTATTTGTTTAGAGACTTATCAGCTTTTATCCTGAATGGTAATTCCCTTTCGAATAGGATACCGGCTAATCTTGAACAAAATATTGGGTTTATGCCTTTTCCTGAAATTGCTCCTGAACATGCCGGTTATGAAGACGCACCTATGGATGTGTTTTTTGTTAGAGCAAGCAGTAAAAATAAGAAAGATGCAAAAACCTTCATAACCTATTTATCACAAGCTGATGTGCAAACTAAATACAATAAGTACGCGGCTGGCTATCCTCCAAATATAGCTAGTAGCATATCCGAAAATCTATTTAGTAAAGCTGGATTACAGTTATTACAAAATGCCAAAGGTTTAGCGCAATTTTTTGATCGAGATTCGGAGTCTGATTTTTCAGAACCGGCTTTGGCAGTCTTCGCAGAATTTATGAAAAATCCAAACATAGAAGTAACAGTGGCAAAACTAGAGCAACTTAGACAATCCAAATTGTTAGATAAATAACCTTATCTTTACAGCATCAATTTTGTGCCATCACTAAGTATTTGATAATACTCTTCATCTTCAATGAGTAATCCTTCAGAGCTTCTTGGAGGAAAATGAGACTCCTAGTCATTAGGGTGTTTCACATCGATTGCGAACACTTTCCCTTGGTACCGCTTGTTCACTGACCATTGTATGGTGTGACCCACTACCACTGCTTTTGCAGAAAAATGGTTCAAGCCTTTTTCTACTTCTTTTTGACTTAGATTATCTTTGAAATAACCGCGATACCAAGCGGGGCCGGTTTTTGAAGAAACCAAAAACGCCTCGTTGTCGCTATCTCGTTTTGTATAATATGGTTTTCTATAATTGCTGCGAATAATTTGATTTATTTCTTCAAGGCTATAATTAAACTCGCTAATTTTGGGGTGTATACCACCATGTACAAACAAATGGTCATTAATGCGTTCAAGGATATTTTTACTGGCCATCCAACGGCCTAAAAACGACTCTTTACTGTATAAATCAGATTGTGTTTTATCGATAATAGATGCCACATAAAGATACTTTTCAGATGCACTGTAGAAGTTATTTTGCATGTTTTTAATTTCGTGGTTACCAATGATGAAATGTACATTACCTCCATGCTTTTTGGCATCTTGCTCCATTTTGTAGATGAACCACAGCACTTGGGTGACAGAGTTACCACGATCAACAAAGTCCCCCACTAAAACCAAATGCCCTTGGCCAAAAGTCCAATTTAATTTTTCATCGATTACATCATGGGTTATCAAAAAGTCGCGAAAAGTTTTATAAGCACTTTCGATATCTGAAATAGCCAAGATAGGATTTTTATCGGTATAAATTGATGGTGGTGTTTCAATGAAGGCATTCACTTCAAAATCAATATCCTGCTGTTCTAAAGCGAAATAAGCCTTAACTGGAATATCACTACCCAATGGATAATGACTTTGATCGTTATAAAAGCCTTCAGGTTTACCACCTCGAACATAATTAACCACCAGCTGGTTGTCTTCAAAAAAGATATGCGGCCCTTCTTTATCAAGTTTATAGGCCAATCTATCTTCATTAAAATGCGCTTCTGCGCCATGGTAAATACCCAATGCAACAACCAATACAAACACAATACTAAAAGTAATGAAAAAGTGTTTGAGGTTAGTTTTCAAAATCTTAAACATATCAATCAACTCCCTAATTCAGGCCGAACAAATTTACATCTCTACAATTGAGCAGAAATGAAAGGTACTATTTGATAAATAGATTTTTAGTTATTGAATACTTTGTTTAAGCACGCGTAACACGCTCTTAGTTAACTGAGCGATACCGACTCCAAGACCAATAGCGATGGGGCTCAACCAATAACCCAATAACTCTGCCGAATCAGGATAGACGTGTTCAGAAAATGTAATCATGATGCTATTGCCTTGCGCTGCTGACCACACGCCAATCTCACCCGGCATAAAGAGTTTTGCAAGACCAATGGTTATCAATAAAACTGATATTCCAAACCCTAAAAACCCCATGGAATAATAAAGTGTATTTGTAGCGCCTTTTTTAACGTTTTGAATCGCTTTAAACCCTATTGGAGGAGGCGTGCCCTTTAATAAATGTTCGACATATTGATTTGCCAGTTCCCGTGGCTCGCCAAACCCATCTAGAATTTCCTGTGGGTCACTCAAGCGTCCACTATTTTCTTGAATTTCAAGGGCATCAAGAATGTGACTTTCAATCTCACGAATGACTTCTTGGGCGTCAGACTTATCCAATCTAGATAAGTATTTAGATAAATTTTTCAAATATTGATGAATTAACTCACGATCTGGCATGTCATTCTCCTTTAGGATGAGTAGTCTGTGGATTTGAGTTTTGTATAAGGTGTTCGATATCTTCAACAGATTGACGCCAACGATTAGTTAATGCTTCAAGCTTAATCAAACCTTGCTGGGTTAGTTGATAGTATTTCCTTGGTCTTGAATCACCTTCTTGACGCCAAAATGCATTCACCAATTCATCGCGTTTTAGACGATCCATCAAGGGATAAAGCGTACCTTCAGTGATCTTCATTGTTTCAAATGAGTGCAATAACTTCAGCAACTCCAAACCATATAACGTACGTTCTTTTAACGCCGCCAAGATGACCAACTCCAACGTGCCTTTTCGAAGTTGTACATCCCATTTCTCATTCAAGCTTTGTTGTTTTGTCATCATTTAACCTATGTTGTACACTGTTACTATGCAGTACATAGCAACAATGTACAACATAGGTTGGTAGAAGCGCAAGTTTTAAATGATGTTAGTGACAAAGAAGAATTGAGCCACTATTGGTTTTGCTAAGAGTAACATTCACAAAAAACAAAAGTGTTAAAGCGAATGAAAACCCCACGTTATTGAACGTTGCAAGGAGATTAATGATTTTTTATTGAAATTAAACTAATTACAAATGAAGTTATGAATTTGCTACTAAGGCTTTGATGGTTGATTTATATACAAAAAGTTATTCACGTACTAATAAGTAAGCAAAAAAAAGGAGGAAGTTACCTTCCTCCTCCTTTGCTAGGTTTTTATGAAATCAAACTCTACAGAGTAAATTTCACTGATGTTTGTAGGTAGCTTGAGTCAAGATCCAAACCACCGTCATCAACTACGTATTTACCAAATTCTAAACCAATTATCATCTTAGGCGTGTACTGTCTGATGAGGTTAACTGCGTAATGAGAACGATCATGTCCAAGTATATCGGTTTCACCGTTACCGTAGAAAATTGTGCTGCGATATTCATCACTCCACACTCTTCTATATCCAACATACCAAGCAGTTGTATCTTCTACTTTTGTTTTACCATCAACAGGGTCAACAACAATATCTGTCGCCAAAGTGGTACCCACATAACGACCCGACTCACCTAGAGTCATCTGAAAACGGATATCATCTTTGCCTACAGCGTTAATTTTACCTGACAAGCTAAATGCTAAGGCAGTATCATCAATGCCACCTTGGTCAACTTTTCTCAATAAACCAGCGGCACTGACCTGTCCCCAATCACCCTTCATATTGTATCTGGCAACAAAATCTGGAATTTTACTGTCTGGATCATTATTAGCGCCAGTTACACCAACATTACCAGAACCACCAGTATCACCGTCTCCGTATGTTTGCGCATTTTCAAGAGCAAATTGCCAATTGCCAACGGTATAACGTATTTGTACTTGTCGAATAAACCCTTCAGCAACATGTGGCCCACCGAAGTCCAAAGACTCAAGCAAAGCAGCTAGTGGCATAAAGGTTGACCATGTTTGACCAACTAACCAGTTTTTGTTTTTAACGAAGGCATGACGTAAACGCGGATTGACCGAGTTACTGATAATTTCGTTACCACCACCACCATAAAAATCCATTTCAATAAAGCCGGTCCATTCTCCGTGTGTATAAGTGGTATTAAAACGGGTTTCTTTTATGTTTAAACCCAATTTGGAGGTATCTACCGCACCTGGGTTATTACCTATCCAATAATCCTGGTAATTCAAATCTCCGCTGACATATCGTGCGTCAGCTTTTAAATAACCACCAAACTTCATCTTGTCGCCATTTTTGAAGTCTATTTCAAATGCATCTGCGTTTGCTGCAGTACTCATAAGGCTTGCGCCGGCTAACAAAGCACAAACAGCTGTCGTTTTCTTTATAGTTTTATTCATGTGTGTAACCCCAGTGTGTAAAGATTATGTTAACTTTGAACCAGAATTGTAAAACTGCATATAAGCTTATGGTCTATAAGACCAAGGTCGTATAAGAATGAAGAACAAATTATTCAGATTAAGACCAAAGTCTTATTTCTAAGTTTTTGTAGAAGAATAGAGTACCCGATTAAGGTTTTTACAGTATATGGAGTATCGACGTGTTAAAGAAAATATATCCGGTGCCTGAACAGGCAAAACAAAATAGCCATTTAACTGAGCAAGCTTATCATGAAATGTATAAGCAGTCGGTTGAGTCACCTGACGCATTTTGGTCCGGACAAGCCAAAAGATTAGATTGGTATAAAACTCCCACACTGATTAAAAACACTTCCTTTGACCAAGACGATTTGCATATTAAGTGGTTCGAGGACGGTGAATTGAACGTCTCTTACAATTGCATCGACCGCCACCTTGCTGAGCGGGCTAACGTTACAGCACTTATCTGGGAAGGAGACGATCCTGAAACTCACGATATAATAAGTTATCAGCGTTTACACGATGAAGTGGCAAAACTGGCTAATGGCTTGAAGAAACTTGGGGTTACCAAGGGAGATAGGGTCGCAATTTATATGCCTATGGTGCCACAAGCTGCCTATGCCATGCTTGCTTGTGCACGAATTGGTGCTGTGCATTCAGTTATTTTTGGCGGTTTTTCACCAAATGCTATTGCTGACCGCATCGAAAACTGCGGGGCGAAAGTCATAATTACCGCAGATGCTGGTTTACGCGCAGGTAAAACGGTGCCGCTAAAAGAAAATGTTGATATCGCTTTGGCTGAACATGAATGCGCTACGTTGGAACAAGTGGTCGTGTTAAAGCATACTGGTGCAGATGTCGACTGGAATACGAAAGATGTATGGTGGCATGAGCTAGTTGCTGATTGCCCAGCCGTATGTGAACCTGAAGTCATGAACGCAGAAGACCCCTTGTTTATCCTATATACCTCAGGTTCAACAGGTCAACCTAAGGGAGTGGTGCATACCACAGGCGGCTATTTGTTATATGTAGCCATGACTCACGAACAAGTTTTCGATTATCAACAAGGAGAAATATACTGGTGCGCAGCAGATGTTGGATGGGTGACAGGTCACAGTTATATGATCTACGGTCCTCTAGCGAATGGTGCCACGACTGTATTATTTGAGGGCGTGCCGACCTACCCAGATGTACGCCGTATCGGGCAAATAGTAGACAAACACAAAATTAATATTTTATATACAGCGCCTACCGCGATCCGCGCATTGATGGCCCAAGGTGATCGCGCTGTGGAAGGTATGAGCGGAGAATCTCTACGTTTACTCGGCTCGGTAGGTGAGCCCATTAATCCCGAAGCATGGCACTGGTATCACAGCAAGATGGGTAAAGGTCTCTGCCCTATCGTAGATACTTGGTGGCAAACTGAAACCGGCGGCTTGATGATTTCTCCTTTGCCAAGCATTACCCCATTGAAACCCGGCTCTGCTACGCGTCCTTTATTTGGTATTCAACCAGCATTAGTGGATAGTGAAGGTGTTGAACTAGAAGGGGCAACAGATGGTAATTTGATTATAAAAGACAGCTGGCCGGGTCAGGCGAGAACAGTTTATGGTGACCATGAACGTTTCATTCAAACTTATTTCTCTACCTACAAAGGTCATTATTTTACAGGTGACGGAGCAAGGCGAGATGAAGATGGATATTATTGGATAACTGGCCGCGTAGATGATGTTTTGAATGTATCAGGTCATCGACTTGGTACAGCAGAAATTGAAAGTGCGCTAGTATCGCACCCAGCAATAGCTGAAGCGGCGGTTGTGGGCTATCCCCATGATATAAAAGGACAAGGGATCTATGTCTACGTGACCCCCGTCGAAGGGACCGTCAGTGATGATGCCCTAACGCTTGAGATACGAAATTGGGTTCGTAAAGAGCTAAGCCCTATTGCCACACCCGATTTAATCCAATGGACAAATGGTTTGCCAAAAACGCGTTCGGGGAAAATCATGCGCAGAATATTACGTAAAATTGCTGCCAACGAATATGAACAATTAGGTGACACATCTACATTGGCAGACCCTTCAGTTGTTGATACACTTATTGACCAAAGGTTAAATAGATAACAACTAGGCTACTTTATGGCAACATTGCTAATCGCTGATGATCATCCGTTGTACCGCGATGCGATAAGGGGAGCATTGACTAGCAACTTCGAGCAACTCACCTTGCTTGAAGCTGCTGACTTAGACACTACAGTCGAAATGTTGCACCACAATAAACAAATTGATTTGCTACTACTTGATCTTCATATGCCAGGTAGTGGTGATCTTTTCGGTTTGATTCATATCCGTAAAATATTTCCTGATTTGCCCGTTGCTGTTGTATCAGGGCTGGAAGATGTCGACATAATCTCCAAAGTCATCAATGTAGGTGCAATGGGTTTTGTACCCAAAACAACTAGTGCCGCACAAATTTCAAAAGCAGTAAATGTGATGCTTGAAGGCGATATTTGGTTGCCGGAAAGTTATGCAGCTAATGACGTTGAATTGGATACAGAATTTACAGAGTTAGCCGTTAAAGTCGCTAGCCTTACGCCCGCACAATATAAAGTGCTGTGTTACATGCGTGACGGCTTGTTAAATAAACAAATTGGTTACAATCTAGATATTGCAACGGCAACGGTCAAAGCTCATGTAACCGGCATATTCAAGAAACTACATATCAATAATCGCACTCAAGCAGTGCTTATTGCTTCGCACCTTCAACTTGCACCGCCTGAAGCAGGGATCTGAGTTTAGCTGGTTTTACCGGTTTGCTTAAATAATTACAATTTGCTTTAAACGCTTCGGTAATAATCTCATCGTCCTGATTCGCTGTAACTAAAATAACAGGGATCGGATAACCCAAAAATTTACGTATCTTGGCAACAAGTTGTAGTCCGTTTTCGCCCTTATCCAAATGGTAGTCCATCAAAATGACTTGTGGTTCACTGACTTTCAGCGCTGCCATCGCTTCATCAGATGTTAAGGCTGTAGTGACATTTACCTGCCACTTATCTAAAAACGTCAGCATAGCATCCAGATTTTCTTGTTTATCATCAACACACAACACTCTTAATCCAGCTAAGCCAACTTTATTGCCACTTGCTTTCTTAATGCTTACTGGCTCGACTGCTGCACAGCTTGGTAATTCGATTGAAAAGCAGCTTCCTCTTCCCAATATCGAGCGAACCTCTACTAGCGCATTCAGTTGCTTACTAAGACGTGCGACTACGCCTAACCCCAAACCAAATCCTTGCTGACTATGATCACCAGAACGGTAAAAATCTCCAAAGATATTATTTAATTCCTCTTGATGAATGCCGGTACCGGTATCCCAAACTTGTAAAAGCACCTTGTCTCTTCGCTTACGTACACTCAATAACACTTTTCCTGTAGGCGTGTATTTAATCGCATTTGATAACAAGTTTTGTAAAATTCTGTACAAATAAGTACGGTCAGTTTTAAGCCAAAGGTCTTGTAATCTGTATTTGAGTTGCAAACCTTTTTCTTCCGCATTCATACTTAGCTCATCGATTAAAGGAGACACTAAGGCTTTAATTGAAACAGCACTATAACGGGGTTTCATATCTCCTTGATCTAAACGTGCAATGTCTAACAAGGTGGCGATTAGTGCTTCACTAGCGTTAAGACTTTCACCCAATTTTTGCACAATTTGACTGGCATCCTTTTCAAGAGATACTTCTTGTAGCGCACTCAGATAAAGTTTAGCGGCATTTAGAGGCTGTAAAATGTCATGGCTAGCAAGGGCTAGAAAATGTGTTTTATTGGCATTAGCGACCTCAGCATTTTTTCGAGCACTGACAAGTTCTTTTTCGGCGTCAGCACGACGCTCAATTTCTAAATGTAATTCCGCGTTAATGGTTTGCACTTCTTCTGAGCGCTTTTGAATACGGTTTTCCAGATCTATATTGGCTTCTTTTAGTGCATGCTGAATTTCAATATGCTGAGTAACATCATTAAAACTAGTGACAAAGCCCCCTCCAGGTAAAGGGTTGCCAACCATTTCAATCACGCGACCATCACTACGTTGACGTAAAAATCGATGGCTGGTGCCGCAACGCATATGTTCAAGTCGCTTCTGAACCAAAGTGTCAACATTACCTACCCCACATTCGCCCCGTTCAGCGTTATAACGCACTAATATTTCAATGGGTGTACCAACAGTAATCAAGTCATCTGGGTAGTCAAATAAGGCGACATAACTTTTATTCCAAGCCACTAAATCAAGATTTCTGTCTATTACACTTATTCCTTGCTCCAGACTTTCCAAAGACGTAAACAAAGCACTGATGTTAAATTGAATGGCTTGAGTCGTATCATCAAAAAAGTTAACCACTTCTTCGAAATTGAGGCGCTTACCGCTCAAGGCACTATCCACCAAGACCTTTGCACTCGATGCACCGATAACTCCACCTAGGGCACGTTCGCTGAAGACCACAAAATTTTTGTGTGGTCGTTGATCAAACGAAAGGATAATACCCTGTCTTTTCTGGTATTCCTTTATTAACATCTGACAACGACTTTCCCCAAGAAACGTGGATAACAGAGTGATTAAGTCTCCTACTGTGGTACTTAGAGGATGCTTGTCATAATGTTCACCTCTGGTTTCAATCGATGTGACAAAAGCCTCTGCTTGTATCCGATCGATCAACCGAGTTTGTGCGAACATGGAAAATAATACATAAGCCATTGTATTGGCTATTAAGCTTAAAATAGCGCCTTCACTGATCGCATTGTTATGTAAGATGATGCCTGAACTTTCGTTTATTATTGGTAAAATCAACCACAATACCCACACACTCACACCAACTATAAGACCCGCATAAACACCGTGAGCATGGCCTCGTTTCCAATATAGTCCCCCAACAATTGCAGGTAATAACTGAATAACTAAAGAAAAAGCAATAAGCCCTATTGAAGCGAGAGAACGACTATTGGTCATTTGTTGTTGATATAGATAAGCCAACAGCAGCAACACACCAATGACGATCCGGCGGATCATTAAAATAGTACGTGTGTAATCGGGGCTATGCTGTTGGTGACTTCGAGTCGCTAGAAACTTAGGTAAAATAACATCATTGGTTAACATAGTACTTAAGGTCAAAGTAGCGACTACGATCATTGCCGTCGCGGCCGACAGTCCACCTAAAAACACCAACATTTTCAGCGCCAACGATTCTGACATTATGGCTAAACCTAACACATAAGTATCAGGCTCATTGCCACTGCCCCCTAACATTGCCTGGCCTGCCACCGCAATGATAGGAATGACCGCCGCCATTAAACCTAAATAAAGAGGAAATAACCAACGAGCGGTTTTGATATGACTAAGACTGAGGTTATCGATTACCGCAACGTGGAATTGACGAGGTAAACAAATTACTGCAGCAGCAGCCATCAATGTTTGCGCCCAAAAGGAGGTAGATTGAAAGTTATCTAAAACCTCATAACTAACAAATGACAGCAACATTGGCTCACTACTTTGCTGTTGCCACCAGTAGTAACCGTAAAATGCTACACAAATCAAAGCAGTTAATTTAATTATCGATTCGAACGAAATTGCCAGGATCAAGCCACGCCGATACTCAGTTACATCGGTGCGCTGGGTACCAAAATATATAGAAAACAGCGCGATAAAAAGGGTCGCCCCCAATACAACGTTACCCGCATCCTTTTGCCCAGACACTAGGAAAAATGCTGAACCAATGGCTTTTAATTGTAGCGCGATATAAGGAATAGTCGCTAATAAGGCAATGATAGTGACGAGTAAGGCAACCGTCTGTCTTTTTCCGTAACGAGAAGAGATAAAATCGGCAATAGTGGTGATATGTTGTTTTTTGCTTACTTGTGTAAGCTTTAATAAAAATCGATAACCAAATAGATACAGTAGAGTCGGGCCAAGTAATATGGGCAAATAACTCCACGTATTTCGAGTTGCTTCCCCTACAGAACCAAAAAACGTCCAGGCTGTACAGTAAATCGCCAATGCCAAAGAATAGATAGCCGGATGTGAAGTTAGCTTTTTTGCACTTACTGAATGACTGTCACCCCAACGTGCCAACCAGAATAAACATGCCAAATAAGCAATGGCTAGCGCAACCCAACCTAAACCCATATATTTCCTTGCAGCTAACTTAAACCAATGTACATGACTCTAACATAGCTTTATTAACAAACTAACTAAGACCATGGTCGCATTTACTGATGCAACCACCGGACTAAACTAACCTTAGTCACGAAACCCCGAGCAAGTTTAAGAAAGAAATAAATTAAACAATGCAAATTAATTTGGGGAAATAGACCAAGGTCTTATGGCTGAACGAAAAGGCATGCTGTAAAAATAACTTAGTGAAGTAAAAATGCAGCATAAAAATAACAAGTGTTTAACTGAGTGTTTACAATCCACCATAAACGTTAATAGGGGTTTCTAATGAGCAATAAAGACAAGAATGACAATAACCTAGCGAATACCAGACGTAGTTTTATGAAAAAATCGGCAACTGCCGGCATCATCGCCGCAAGTAGCGCACCGACGTTTTTCATGAAAAACGCCTTTGCTGCAGACGGTAGTTTCAGAAACATGCCGGGCATGGGTAAGAGTATCAAACTGGGATTTAACGTCCCTCAATCTGGTGCTTACGCAGATGAGGGTGCCGATGAGCTTCGCGCATACAAGCTAGCGGTCAAACATCTTAATGGTGAAGGCGACGGTGGTTTAATGAACACCATGAAGCCACTATCATTGAAAGGCAACGGCATACTTGGCAAGAAAGTAGAGTATGTAACGGGTGATACTCAGACCAAGTCAGACGCAGCTCGTGCATCTGCTAAGCGTATGATCGAAAAAGACGGCGCATTAATGATTACTGGAGGTTCATCTTCTGGCGTTGCTGTTGCGGTACAAAGTTTATGTCAGGAAATGGGCATCATTTTTATGTCAGGACTGACCCACTCGAATGACACTACTGGTAAAGATAAACGTCGTTACGGTTTCCGTCATTTCTTCAATGCTAAAATGTCAGGCTCAGCACTAGGTCCAGTGCTGAAAGAAGAAATGGGTACTGAACGTCAGGCTTACCATTTAACTGCCGATTACACTTGGGGTTGGACACAAGAAGAATCAATTAAGGAAACAACAGAAGCCTTAGGCTGGAAAACCACCGCAACAGTTAAAACACCGGTTGGAGCAGGAGATTTTTCTCAGTACATCACGCCAATCCTTAACTCTGGCGCCGATACATTGATCCTCAATCACTACGGTAAGGACATGATTAACTCCTTGACGCAAGCTGTGCAGTTTGGCTTACGTGACAAACAAGTGAACGGCAAAAACTTTGAAATCATCGTGCCGCTATATTCTCGTTTAATGGCACAGGGTGCAGGAGAAAATCTTAAAGGTATTTTAGGTACCACTAACTGGAACTGGGCATTAACTGATGCAGGTTCAATGGCCTTTGTTAAGTCATTTGGTGCAGAGTATGGTTTCCCACCGTCACAGGCAGCACATACTTGTTATGTTCAAACCTTGTTGTATGCCAATGCTTGTGAAATGGCAGGTACCTTCTACCCACCTGCAGTAATTAAAGCGTTAGAAGGCTTTAAATTCGATGGTATGGGTAATGGTGAAACTGAGTATCGCGCCGAAGATCACCAGTGCTTTAAAAACGTATTGGTTGTACGTGGTAATCAGAACCCTACTAGTCAGTTTGATTTATTGGAAATTGTTAAAGAAGTGCCAAGATCTCAAGTTGAATATGATGCATCGATATTCGGTGGTGAATTAGGTCCATACAAAGTATAGAAATGGCCTAACCTCAAGTTAAGCCATGTCACAAAAGGTGATATGGCTTGTTTTTTTAACTTATTAATGCTGAAGTAAAAATTTATGGATGTTTTCTTAATTCAACTACTCAATGGTCTAGACAAAGGCGGTGCTTACGCACTGATTGCCCTCGGTTTGACACTGGCCTTTGGCACGCTAGGCATTGTTAATTTCGCCCATGGCGCCTTGTTTATGTTGGGTGCATTTTGTGCAGTAACGGTTCAGCAAATTCTGACTATGTCGGTAAAAGTCAGAGATGAGAGCATTACCTTTTTTGAAGCCTACAAAGAACAACCCTATTTAGAAATTTGGTGGGGGGACACTGGTACAGCCATTATTGATTATGCCGTTCCTATATCAATTCTCTTCGTTATACCGATTATGTTACTCATAGGTCTTGCACTTGAAAGAGGTTTGATAAAACACTTTTACAAACGCTCTCACGCAGAACAAATTTTGGTTACTTTTGGTTTGGCCATTGTATTGCAAGAAATTATTCGCGCGTTTTTTGGTGCAAACCCAATACCGACGCCTGCTCCCGATATTGTGGCTGGTAGTGCAGCGATAGGCTCATTCCTGGGTTTAAGTGATAACTTGGTTTATCCATGGTGGCGCCTTATTTACTTAGCATTTTCATCTTTAGTTATTTTTGGCGTATTTGCCTTCTTAAAATTCACCACCTTTGGCATGGTAGTGCGCGCCGGCATGGCAGACCGCGAGACGGTAGGCTTATTAGGAATAAATGTGCAGCGTAAATTTACCATTGTTTTTGGCCTCGCCGCTGTTGTGGCAGGTGTGGCTGGTGCAATGTATGCCCCTATATTACCTCCTGATTATCATATGGGTATGGACTTTCTAGTCCTATCATTTGTGGTGGTCGTGGTTGGTGGAATGGGTTCTCTGGGCGGCGCAGTGACGGCTGGTTTTTTACTTGGGATCCTGCAATCTTTTGCTTCAATGAATGAATTTAAGGCGATATTTCCGGGTATCGACCAAATTATAATTTATCTGGTAGCAGTAATTGTTTTATTAGTTAGGCCTCGTGGTCTGATGGGGCGTGAAGGAGTGATGGAGGACTAATGATGAAATTAACGCTTAAAAATAATTTATTCGTGATGCTGATTTTTTCAGTAGTCGTGTTGACTGCTCCAATTTGGTTATCTCCAATAGGTGCAAACTACCCAGATTTACTGCAGAAGTTTGCTATATTTGGAATTTTTGCCATTGGTTTTAATATCTTGTTTGGGCTGACTGGTTACCTATCGTTTGGCCACGCGACCTTCTTGGGTATTGGTTCTTACTCAGCAGTATGGTGTTTCAAATTATTTAGCATGAACGTGTTACCTGGTATTGTTATGGGCACCGTTATTGCTGGTATATTTGCTTTCCTGATAGGTTATGTGAGTCTACGTCGTTCGGGGATCTACTTTTCTATCCTCACTCTGGCTTTTGCTCAAATGTCATATAGCTTGGCTTACTCAGTACTGACTCCCATTACTAATGGTGAGACTGGTTTACAATTATCCTCTGAAGATCCTCGTTATCTCGATGCGTTATTTTCAGTTGAAGTTACTGAGGGATTACCGTCGACTAACCTATTTGGTCAATTGATGAGTGGTTATCCTGGTTTCTACTTTTGTGCGACCTTGTTGATAATTGGATTTTATATTTCACTTAAGATCTTTCGTTCACCTTTTGGCCTAAAGCTAAGAGCGATAAAGTCTAATCAAACACGTATGCGCTACACCGGTTTTAATACTCGCCCTTACCTATTAACTGCCTTTATTATTTCTGGCATGTATGCAGGATTGGCAGGCTCTTTAATGGCGGTCACCGATCCGCTAGCAGGAGCCGAACGGATGCAATGGACAGCTTCCGGTGAAGTGGTATTGATGACAATCTTAGGAGGCTCAGGAACATTATTGGGACCTTTATTCGGGGTTACCATCATAAAATATTTCGAAAATATATTTTCCGCTATGAACACCTCCACTCTGAATGAATTTTTTAGCTTTTTACCTGAGTTTTTGCAGAGCATTATGGTTTCTATTTCCCAACATTTTGTTGGTGAAGGCTGGCACCTGACACTAGGTGCGCTATTTATGTTGGTGGTGATATTTTTGCCTGGAGGGGTTATGGAAGGGGTAACCTTAATCAACAAACATGTCAGGTTAAAACTGGGCCTGAGGTACGATGATCCCTCAGTAGCACAAAGTGAACCAAGCGGTATAGAGGCAGCTCCAGCTTCCTTAACTGATAGCCAGAAAGAGGAAAAGAAATGAGTTATATCCTCGATATTCAAGGTGTAAACAAAACCTTTGGTGGTTTGCACGCCCTATCCGATATTCAGTTAAAAATTGAAGCGGGAACTACCCATGCGATTATTGGCCCAAATGGCGCAGGAAAGTCTACTTTGCTTAACTGTTGCATTGGTAAGCTGATCCCTGACACTGGAAGCGTGACATTCAATGGCATGAACATGATTGGTAAAAAGCCACATGAAATTAATCATGCTGGCATGGTGCGGGTATTTCAAACACCGGAAATTTTTCCTGATTTGACCCTATTGCAAAACGTGATGATCCCGGCTCTAGCCAAACGGGATGGTATGTTTAGTTTTAATCCATTTAAGAGCATGTCCCGAGAGGGGGTTATTCAGCAAGAAGCCATGCAAGCTCTACATGATATTGGTTTAGAAAAAAGCTGCGATCAACACGCTGGGAGTATTTCAAGGGGTGACAAGCGTCGTTTAGAAGTTGCCATGGGTTTAATCCAAAAACCCAGCTTGCTTCTTTTAGACGAACCCACAGCCGGTATGGCGCGACATGATACTAACGCGACCATTGATTTGCTTAAACGACTGACAAGCGATGGTATGACCAAAGTGATCATTGAGCATGATATGCATGTGGTATTTAGTTTAGCCGACACCATAAGTGTATTGGCCCAGGGGCGAATTATCGCTACAGGAAGCCCCGAAGAAATTCGTAATAATCCAAAAGTAAAAGAAGCCTATTTAGGAGAGTCCGAGGATGAGTGAGACAGTCAGTAATGAAATAATCGGAACCAAAAATCCTACTGAGACTGTTAAACCTGTCACTAGTAAGGGTTCGGCACCTGCCTTCTTTTCTTGCTGGGATATGCACTCTTACTATGGTGAGAGTTATATAGTGCAAGGGGTGAGTTTTGATATAAGACAAGGTGAAGTGCTGGCGCTTCTGGGCCGTAATGGTGCAGGAAAAACCACCACACTGCGTTCTATAGCTAGAATGGATAGTCCGAGTGTTTCACACGGTGAACTTTGGCTAGATCATAAACCTTTGCATAACATGTCTTCTCACGAGGCGTCCCAATCAGGGGTGGCATTAGTACCGGAAGATCGCAGAATTATTGCAGGCTTAACGGTTGAAGAGAATCTGGTTCTGGCGCAAATTGCACCGCCTATTGGATGGTCTATAGAAAGGATCTATGAACATTTTCCTCGTTTGGCAGAGCGTCGTAACCAAATGGGCACTACCCTTTCTGGTGGTGAACAGCAAATGTTAGCCGTAGCCAGAGCACTAGCACGAGACATCAAATTATTGCTGTTAGATGAACCGTATGAAGGGTTGGCTCCGGTAATTGTGCATGAAATAGCGTCAATAGTGGACAGTATCAAAAAACAGGGTATTACTACTATTATCGTAGAGCAAAATGCAGTAGCGGCTTTGAGACTCGCCGACCGAGCGATCATCTTGGATATGGGTACTATAGTGTTTGATGGCACAGCTCAAGAGGTGATGGATAACGAAGAGCTTCGTCATGAGTATCTGGCGATATAACCGCAGCAACTTACGTTAGTTGGCTGTACAATCTGATGCTGATGGATACTATTATCTCATCAGTAGTATAAATAAACAACGCTTGGCCTAGGGTCTAGAGAAATCTAGTCCTGATGGCCACAGCTTTCTTGGCTATCAAACATAAGTTCCTCCAAGAATAGAATCTAGCCTCCGTTCAGAACAGACATCACGTCTAAACAAAGCATTATTCATTTTAGCAAGTAATCCCAAACAGCTTATTTCTAATGACTTATCCCAATTCCACTAAATAATGATAATTGTCACTACGACAGCGACTGAGTCTAAATTCAATAGCCTTATTATCTAACGAATGAGTAACTCTTGTAACTTCGAGCAAGGGATCACCTTCTTTAATATCTAACATTTGTGCATCATTTTTTGTTGCAAGCACTGCCTTGATACTGTCACTCGTATCTCGTACTGTCAGATTAAATTGAGTTTGATAAAAATGGTAAAGAGTGTGCGGTACTTCTTGCTGCGTTTCCAATATAGAAAAATATTTGTGGGGTAAAAATATGGTTTCAGCAATACAAAATTCATTATTTAGAATTCGTCTTCTTCGCAACACTATGACTTTGGCTTTAGGCTCTAACTCTAATGCTTGGGCAACCTGCTTAGTCGCCACTTTGGTTTCCACTGACAATAGTTCAGCTTTAGGTAACTCAGGGCTTTTTCCATCGGCAACTAATGGAAAAAACCGATATAAACTATGATGACCTGTATGCTCAGATACAAATGTGCCAATACCTTGCTTACGGTTCAATATTTTAGCATCAGTTAAACTGTTTAATGCTTTACGCACAGTGCCTTGGCTCACATTCAACTCGCTTGCCAATTGAAATTCGTTTGGCAACATTTCACCTGGCTTCCAACGTTGTTCAACAATCAGCTGAGTCACGTGTTCTTCAACTTGCTTGTATAGTGGCTGGAACGCCAAACCTGGATGGCTGAGTTTGTTATCAAAACGATTTTTATTCATGGATCTGAACTGCAAATGAACATGGCTCTAGAGTATTATTAACTGCCACTCTTGCACAAGATAATAAATAGATATTGTGCTAAAAAATGTAGGCCTAAGTGATTGACAAAATTTAGGAATAGTTAGTAACCTGAACGTTGAGTATGTTAACCCCCTAAGCCAATACATTTTATACTTCTAACATTCTGTTTTTATTATAGTTAATTTGAATAGATCAGTACGTGTTCAACTGTAATAGGTTAGCCAGATTGACACTTAACAAACACACCAATCGATTATCCTCCTCGATTGACAAAAATTTAACACTACTATAACTTACGTCTTATATAAGATTAATAATACACTTTTTATTCATACTTGATTTGTTGTGCCAAAATCAATTTCTGATGAATATATGTAGCTTTAGTAAACGTCCAGAGGTTACCTTTATCCGTGCTTACCCCTTCACTAAACCCCAAACTTAACCTTTCAGCACCCGATTGGAATACAGTCACTCAAGTGACTGTTACTGAGGATGCCTACTTAACCGAAGATACTTCAGTGATCCTGCCGACTTCGGAGGGTTTATTACATGTAAGTTTTCACATGTGTGGAGTACGCCTAAGACTAGCTGGTAAGTCTAGTGCCAATTATGAAATGTTGCTGCAGGAGCCTGCTCCCCTGCCCTGTCAACTCACTCACTTTGAACACAGTACGTCTATTACCTCAGGTAACAACGAACTGATTATTCAACATGCTCCTTTTTCATTTTTATTAAATTGCGATGGAAAGACGGTACAAAAAACCCCGAATGATGGCCATTTTGTGCGCCAATATCGTATTCCGCCTCTAGCAAAAACCACACAAGGTTGGTTATTTAGTTTAGATTTAGGTGCTGAAGAAGCGGTGTATGGTTTAGGCGAAAAATGGTCAAGCCTGAATAAACGGGGGCAGTTTATTCGCTCATATAATCACGACGCTTTGGGGGTAAACGCCGAAGTCTCATACAAAAACACACCTTTTGCTTGGAGCCCACAAGGCTGGGGTGTATTTGTTCATACACCAGCTCCAGTGACGCATGCGATTGGTTACGCTCCTTGGTCACAACGGGCTTATGCCTTGTTGATAGAAGACGACGCATTAGACATATTTTTACTGACAGGTAAAAACGGTGGTGAGATGATCCATCACTATACCGAACTAACAGGCAAAGCCCCGGTTCCGCCAGTCTGGAGTTTGGGTGTTATTTTATCTAAAGCCTATTACAAAGATGTGCCGGAACTAATGGCTACCGCTAAATCAGTGCGTGAGCACAACATGCCCTGCGATGTGATCACATTAGATGGACGCGCTTGGCAAGATACAGATACACGTTTCGCCTTTGAATGGGACCCTAAAAGATTTGCTGATTTCCCGCCCAGTAAAGTAATAAGTGACTTAAAAGCCATGCACTTTAAAGTGTGTATTTGGGAATACCCTTTAGTCTCTGTGCAAAACCCATTGTTTGAAGACATGGCTCAAAAAGGCTGGT
This sequence comes from uncultured Paraglaciecola sp., assembly GCF_913020055.1. GTDB lineage: Bacteria > Pseudomonadota > Gammaproteobacteria > Enterobacterales > Alteromonadaceae > Paraglaciecola. The sequence continues at coordinate 35,294 of NZ_CAJWCF010000026.1, forward strand.
TACTGACGGACAGACGCACTGGTGATGCCTACCGATACCAATGGGATATGAGTGCTTTTGCCGAAGTACTTACGCCATTACCTGAGTCAGGCATAGTCGATTTTACCCACCCTGAGGCATTTGCATTTTGGCTGGAATCACATAAACCCCTATTCGACTTAGGCGTAGATATGATCAAAGCCGACTTTGGTGAGCAAGTAGAAGATGACAATATGCTCGCTTACAATGGTGATTCAGGGCATCGATTACACAATGTATATAGCTTACTGTATAACCGTTGTGTGTATGAAGCAGCTGAAAAATACAGTCAAACACAACCATTTTTATTTAGTCGTAGTGCATGGATTGGTTCACAACGCTACCCAAGTCAATGGGGTGGAGATCCTCAGGCCGATTGGGGCGGACTGATTGGAAGTATTCGAGGCGCTTTATCTTGGGGCATGTCGGGCGCACCCTATTTTGCTACTGACGTAGGCGGATTTTACAAAGATACGCGAGACTCTGAGTTATTTGTTCGTTGGTCACAAACAGCGGTGTTTTCAGCGCATATGCGTTTACATGGCATTGGTCAGCGAGAACCTTGGAGTTATAGTTCAGAAGCTGAAAATGCAGTTAATCAAGCGCTGAAACTGCGTTACCAGCTCATCCCTTATATTCAAATATCAATGCTCCAAGCGAGTCAATCTGGTATGCCTTTGATGCGCGCCATGGCGTTGGCGTTTCCCGACGATAGGTTAGCCAGAGGGTTTGAAATACAGTTTATGTTTGGTGACGATTTATTGGTGGTACCTTGCACACAAGCAGGTGGTGAGGTGGAATTTTATCTGCCACAAGGGCAATGGTTAAGATTCCCAGACCAACAAATATTCACTGGCGGCAGAGTGCACAAACTGGCGTTAACCCTAGATGAAATTGCCGTATTTGTTCCCGCAGGGCATAAAATTCCCATTGGCCCCGATGTGTTGCATACCGAACAATTAGACAACCCAACAATTGGTAACCAAATCAGTCATTACTGGCCAGCTAAAAATGCAAAGTCACCATGATTAAGTTGCAGCAAGCTTTGTTCGCAATCAACAGGCCATTGGGTAAACTCAATTATGTGCTGGCAAGTGTAGCCAAAAATCTAGCCGGTGGATTACTTGCACTGATGTTAGGCATGGTTTTAGCGCAGGTGTTTTTTCGCTATGTGCTTAATGATTCATTGGCATGGACTGAAGAATTGGCAAAATTTTCCATGGTCTGGGTCGCATGTTTAGTCGCACCTTGGGCCTATCGTGCACATCTAAATGTCTCAATCCAAATGTTTGCCGATGCATTGCCGGCAGTATTGCGCAGAATTACCGAACTAATGATCACTTTATTGGTAATAGTTATTTGCGGCATATTTTTTATCCAGAGCTTAGAGTTTTGGCAAACAGGATTGAGTATTAATGCCTCGTCTGTTCCTATCAAATTAGCGTATTTTTATAGTTGTGCACCCTTTGCTTTTGGTTCGATATGTCTGGTGGGTTTAGAAAAACTGATAGAACAACTATGTTTGCCCTTAGACCATTGCTTCACCCCACCTCAGGATACCGTCTAATATGTCCTTAAGTTACTTTTGGGTCTTTATCTTATTATTAACTGCTGGTGCACCAGTCATTTTCGCACTGTTAATTGGGCCTGGCGTCAGCCTGATTTTAGATGGCAAAGAAGTGTTTTTTTCTGCCCTTTTAAATAGATTGTACTCAGGCATGAACTCTTTTCCATTAATGGCGGTTCCGTTTTTTATACTCGCGGGCGAACTTATGAACCAAGGGGGCATAACCCAATCTATTGTAAGATTTAGCCAAACTCTAATAGGCCACTACCGAGGCGGGTTAGCACAAGTGAATATATTATCTTCTGTGTTATTTGCAGGTTTATCAGGCTCTGCGGTAGCAGATACTTCGGCACTAGGTAAAATGCTTATTCCGGCGATGGAGAAAAATGGCTACAGCAGGCGTTTTGCCGCTGCGGTGACAGCCGCATCGTCAGTGATTGGCCCTATCATACCGCCCTCTGGCATTATGATTCTTTACGCCTTTATTATGAATGTGTCTGTTGCTGGTATGTTTTTGGCCGGTATTGTGCCAGGCGTATTAATTTGCGCGGGTTTGATGTTAATGACTAATCGAATTGCAAAGAAACGCAATTACCCTGTTGCCAATGCCAAAGCTAATTGGCATCAACGTGGTAGTGCACTAAAAAGCTCCTTTTTACCTTTATTAACCCCAGTTATTTTATTAGGCGGCATAGTACTAGGCGTGTTTACCCCGACTGAAGCGGCAGCAGTAGCGGCAGGTTATGCTCTAATTATCACTCTATTTGTCACCAATACTTTAAAACTATCAAAGCTGCCGACGATATTAATTAACGCTGCAGTGCAGTCTGGAACCATTTTGTTATTGGTCGGTTCGGCAGTAACCTTCGCGTGGATCATCACAGTATCAGGCATGGCAGATATGCTCGCCTCAGAAATTACAGGCATAACCGATAATGTGTTATTGCTGCTGTTAATCATCAACTTATTCTTATTTGCCATAGGCATGTTCTTAGATGCTGGACCCGCCATTTTAATTTTAGGCCCGGTCCTTGCCCCAATATTTATTTCTCTTGGCATCGACCCGTTACATTTTGCGGTCATCATGTGTGTGAATTTAACCGTTGGGCTTGCTACCCCTCCAATGGGTCTAGTGTTGTTTGTTGCAGCGTCTGTATCCGGCGAAAAAACCGAAAATATTGCCTTAGAAATGTTGCCTTTTTTAGCGGTTGAAGCAACTGTAATACTTTTGATCACTTACTTCCCGGCACTCACTATGACCTTACCTACGTATTTTGGATTCGCTTAACATGACGACAAAACGCTTAATATTACTGCTTGTTTATGGGCTGATTGTCATTGGTTGTTTAGTCGGTATTTTTCGGGCCAGTGTAACAAAGGCGGAATTTACCATTAAAGCGTCTATTCAAGCCTCCACTCAAGATGAAGACTATGTCGGTCTATTGGCATTCAAGGAATATGTGGAACAAAAAAGTAATGGTCGAGTACAAGTTCAATTGTATGCGTCAGGACAATTTTGTGGCAGCGTTCCTGAATGTATCGGCAGTTTGCAATCGGGGGTTTTAGAAATGTTCCCCAGTACAGCTGGCGGTACAGGCAACTTTTTTGCACCCGCACAGGTCTTGGACTTACCCTATGTATTTACCAGTGACGTCCAGGCAGAGTGTGTATTAGATGGACCGATATTGCAGAAAATGCGAGAAACAGTACTAAGCAAAGGTTTAAATATTCGTTTGATTGGTGTTTCTAATACGGGCGGTTGGCGTAACTTTGCGACTACAAATAAACCGATCCACAGTCCTGATGATTTAATAGGTCAGAAAATTCGGACTACTCCAGCTGAAATTCAGCAAGAGTTAGCCAGACAATTAGGGGCTAACCCTACCCCTATTTCCTGGGCAGAACTTTATACTGCGTTAGCAACCGGCGTGGTTGAAGGCAGCAAAAATGGTATCCAAGATATTATCGGCGCTAAGTTAGAAGAACATTTAAAATACATCATCCTTGATGGGCATTCCTATATGGCCACCCTTTGGTGGTTTTCTGAACCTATATGGAAAACGCTACCAGAAGATATTCAGCAAATTGTACTAGAAGGTTTTGCCAAACAAAAAGCGGCTGCCAGTTTGTTCGTTGCTACTCAGGAAAGTCACTCTTATAGGATTTTTGAACAAGCAGGTGGCACTATTTATCATCCATCTGTTGCAGAAAAACAGGCATTTAAAGACGCTTCGGTCAACATGCGTCAGTGGTTTATCAGTAAATTCGGAAAAGATTGGCTAGATTTATTGGAATTATCTGTCGCACAATGTAACGCCAACATCAATTAACACACTCCATACCACCTAGCAATTAACGTCTAAGCAACAAAATGATTGCAAATATTTTACTTAAAGGTTAAATTTTCCACGTCTTCTGTCTTATATAAGACGCATAAGGTAATTCAATATAATAATAATAATGGGTGTAATCATCCAATAACACATAAGCCGTCACCTCAGGCAGCTAAAATACTTTTCCCTGAGGCGAGACAACATAATTAGATCAAGAAAGAATCTTGGGAGAACACAATGCACTTTAAACCCAGTAACTTACATACAAGTATTAGCAAAGCCCTTGCACTGTCTGCGTGTCTGACATTCGGTTTAACCGCCAACGCTCAAGAAGCCGAGAATGAAGAATCCAAAGGCTTTGAAACAATCACTGTTACAGCGCAAAAACGTGTTGAAAACCTAAATGAAGTGCCCGTAGCTGTAACTGTTCTTAGAGAAGATCAAATTAACTCAGCATTTTCGGCCAACATTGAAGGTCTGCAAGCGTTAGTACCTTCTGTTAGCTTTAGAAAAGGTAACACCACTCGAAATTCTGCAATTACTATCCGTGGTGTAGGCACAATTTCATTTAGTGTTGCTGCTGAACCAAGCGTATCTACTGTAGTTGATGGCGTGGTATTAGGGCGTTCTGGACAAGCTTTTGTGGACTTATACGACCTTGAGCGTATTGAAGTTTTACGTGGTCCTCAAGGTACACTTTTTGGTAAAAATGCATCAGCTGGTGTGGTTAACATCACAACCAAGCGCCCATCAGATGAATTTGAAGGCAGCTTTGAAGCCACCTTATTTCAAGACAACGAATACCGTTTAAAAACCAGTGTGTCCGGCCCGTTAAACGATAACGTAAGTGGCAGTTTAACCGTTTTAAAATCTCAATTTGATGGATACATTAATAACGTTTATAACAACCAAACAGTGAGTGGCTACGACAAAGAAGGCGTGCGTGCCATGCTGGATATCGAAGCGACGGGTGACACAGACATCTTGTTTATCTTTGAAAATGTAAATTCGAATGACAGCTGTTGTGCAGATTTAGAACTGACTCCAAGTGGTCGTCATAATTCAGAAGCTTCACCTAATAGTACAGGTACTGGAGATTTAGATCTTGAACAAAGACAATTAGATCATGATTTTGAAACCCGTACCTTAGATGAAACCACGGCATTTTCAGTACAAGTAGACAAAGAGCTAGGTGATCATCAATTTACCTCTATTACTGCCTATCGTAGTTGGAACAATACTGAATTTCGTGAAGGAGATTTCACCTCCACCGCTGGTGACCTACCTTTTCCTGTTTTTGGCGTTCCCTTTCAATTGCATGATGTTGGCCCTCAAGAATGGGATCAAATATCTCAGGAATTGCGTATAGCCTCTCCAACTGGCGAAGCTTTTGATTACCAAGCTGGTTTCTTTTGGTGGAATCAACAATCTGAGCGTAACTTCACTCGTGATGCTAGTTGCCAGAATAATGGTGGTCAATTCCAAACGGCTATTGGCAATTATCTGACTGACGTATTGGGGGTTGCCAGTCCATCTGATGCCGACATAGAACAATTTATTAGCGATGAAAGCTTAAGTTGTAATGCTAACGATATTGTAAGTGCTACTGCTTACATGGAAACCGAGTTTGATAACTGGGCATTATTTGCCGATGGTAAATACCATATCAATGACGACTTTAGATTGTTATTTGGATTACGCTATACCGATGACGAAGTCAGTTATTCCCACAACAGAAACAGCAATGATCAATACGGACGTAAAGGAGTTGGCGTGCGTGAAGCCTCTCTTGATACCAATTATAACGGCTCGACTGATGAATCAAATTTTTCTGGCAAATTTGGCGCGCAATTTGATATCAACGACGACAGTATGGTTTACGCTACATACTCTCAAGGTTATAAAGGCCCTGCCTTTAACGTGTTTTACAACATGTCTGAAAACGATACCTTACCTATTGGTGCAGAAACATCAGATGCTTATGAGTTAGGTTACAAATATGCAAGTCGCGACTTGATTTTTAACGCGGCCATATTCCGCACTGAAATTGATGGATTTCAAGCCAATAATCCAGAATTGCTCGACGGGGTGTTTATCACTCGTTTAACTAATGCAGGTTCAATTATCACTCAAGGCGCAGAATTTGACTTTATGTGGCAAGCCACAGACCAGTTAACGCTAACAGGTGGCCTTTCAACAGTTGACGCTGAAGTAGATCAGTTCCTTTGCCCAGTTGGCTTAGAGACATGTGATGGCAGCTCTGGTGATGACTTACCCTTTTCACCTGACTTAAAATACTCAGTCACCGGGGAATATGTGTGGGAATTAGATGATATGGAAATATTTCTAAATGGTTCATATGTTTACACCGATGAAATTTTTGCAGGAGCGCCTGGCGCCACGCCAACAACCAACCCAGAAGCCCTATTGCCTGACTACGGTATTTTTAATGCCAGTTTAGCATTCTCATTTAGTGATGATGATTACCGTATTTCCATAATTGGTAAAAATTTGACTGACGAAAGTTATGTCACTACGTACAGCGGTGACAACTTCCGTTATCAGATCCCACGTGACGCAGATCGCTACTTTGGCGTGCAACTGCGAGCAAAATTTTAATCCTTAGTGTGTGTTGGCGCTCTACTTCTTAGTAAGTTAGAGCGCTTTTTTTTGCCTGTACCTAGTCACCCATATAACCAATGAACAGGTAAAGCGCAAAACAATAAAGTGAGTTTGATGTTCATTTAACTCCCTACGCCCAGCCCCACATAGCCTTTGTTACTAGATGCAAACGAGTTGCCTTTTTCCAAAGTAAAACTTAAAACAATTCAAGCAAAACCCGCCGATTGCTCTTTCCTCTGGTTATTAAGAAGTTTTACGTTAAAATGCAAAGACTCTAACTTAAATAAGCTGAGAAAATTCTGAAGTATTTCGCGTCAATGTTGTTACTTATGTGGAGCATATTAGGCAACTCTGCAGAGGTAGAGTGGCAAGAGGTCTCACAACTAAAACTTGACCAATATATGGAGTTCACTGTAACAGATAGTGGAGTTCTTCTTGGTGATGAAAAATGGCATTCTCAGGCTGAAAATATATCCCGTGGTAAAGAACAATATTTACATTTTCGAGTGTCTGTTTCGAATCCACAAGTCATAATTCAATCTTTATGGTTGGTCATCCCATTCCCAGCAATCAAACATTTAACCATCACAGATGAAAGCAATACATGGGTGACAGGTGATGCGATGCCGTTTTCAACACGGCCAATAGGATCACCAAATTATGTTTTTCCAATACGCCTTAAAGCACAACAAACAACCCAAATATCAGGCTACATGCAAGGCGAGATTTTACGTTATTCATTTAGCTTAAACACCCCAGAACTAATCAGGACGTCAGATCGGAACAATGTCATTAGAGACATGGCGTTTTTCGGTTCAATGGGCACTTTAGTTATTGTTAGTTTAATTATTTTTATCGCAACAAAATATCGTTCATATTTGAGTTTTGCAGTATTTACTTTTTCATTCGGCGCTTGGTTTTTCCGCGTATTTGGTTACGGATTTGAATTGTTATGGCCAAATCATCCCCAACTCAATGATATCTCATACGCTCTTTTACTTTATGCCGTAATGATTTCTTCGACATGGTTGCTCATTTCACTCTTAAAGCGCCAAGGTAAAGAAGTTAAATATCAAGGTGTATTATGGGGATACACGGTATTACTTATTTTAAGTGGATTATTTTCTGTATTATTTCTAGACTTAAGTACCACTTTGGTCATTCCCCTATATTGGTTTTTCCCGTCAATTCTATTATCAGTATTCATCACTTATAAAGAACATAAAGCAGGATCTATTAAAGCCAAATGGTTTGCCTTTTCAATTTTTCCGTCCGTTGCAGGTGGTGGATTCATTGTTTTATTTGCCTTAGGTTTTAGTTTTCCAATCGACCCAGTGGGGTCGTTGATGCTGGGCATAGTCACAACTTGCTTATTGTTAACCGTGATGATTTCGACTTACCTAATTAAACTTTTGCAAAGCCAAAGAGATACTGAGCTAAAGCATTCAATACTTAAAACCCACCAAACCCATGAGTTAGAAAAGTTGATTCGAGAGCGTACCCAAGAACTTGAGTCTTCTAATCAATTACTACAGGAGTTAGCGAGCAAAGACCCTTTAACTAAACTACCAAACCGTCGAAGTTTAGACTTGTTTGTTGATAAGAGCATCGAAGACAATGTCAAAGTTATTGGCATTGCCTTGTTGGACCTAGATCATTTTAAACGCATCAATGATACCTATGGTCATGATGTAGGTGACATAGTGCTTTGTCAGGTTGCTGAGGTACTTAAACCATTGAATACTTCTGATTGTATTGCTGGTCGTTTTGGAGGTGAAGAGTTTGCAATTATTCAACGACTACCTGAAAAAACCAAGTTTGAAACTGCACTTAAAGCATTACATGTAAAAATCAATCAAATCGTGATCACCGATTATCAGGATATTCATGTGAAAACCTGCATTGGTTGGGTGATAAGTGACGGCAACGAAACTATAGGCGAATACTTTAGGCGCGCAGACAAAGCACTTTATCAAGCCAAAGAACAAGGGCGCAATCAACTGGTACCTTAAACACTATCAATCCCATCTAAGATAAGTGTATTAGCCCATTTTAAAATGCCGTTTGTGCCAACTTATTGTCAGTGGCACGGAGAGATTCAGCATGAAAGCCACCAGCATAAGTGTATAAAAAGCATCAACAGACATGATGTGATGTTGAACATAGGCAATATCCATTACCACAAATGCCAGTTCTGCCCTGCCCAACATACCAAACCCTATCATCCAACTGGCAGGCCAATCAAAGTTACCGGTATACCGGGCTGCAAGAGCAGCAGAGAGCACTTGACCGATAAACAATGCCACAAACAACATTAGCGCTTCGGGTAACACAGACAGAAACGTGTCTAGGTCAAATAATAGTTTACTGCCCAAAGCGACAAAAAATACTGGCCCAATCCATGAAAAAGCCACATTGTCGATAATTTCCTTAGCTTGTTGGTAATAATCCTTATCTTCTTCTTGGTGAAAATCAAAATATTCACGATGAATTATCAGTCCCGCCATATACGCGCCAACCGCCGGATGAAAGCCAAATTCATGTGCCAGAAGCCCTACTAACACCGCGATAAGTAACAGAGAAAGTACGGTATATTCACCTTTTGCCATAGCTAATACTTCTTGTAAATTAAGCTTTCCTAACAAAGGGATTTTTTGGGTAAAACCCTGACTGGCTGGAAATAACCATCCTCCAATCAAAGTCACAAGGGCAAAAAAAGCGACAGCTTTACCTAGAATAAGTAAAATGCCGTCTAAGGAAACGGTTGCTTCGCCGGTTGCAATAGGCACAAGGATGGCAACTAAAGCCAGTGAAGCGATATCATCTAAAACGGCAGAAGTCATGATCCCTGTTGCTGCAGGTGTATTACTTAACCCCTCACTCTTCAAAGAAACCATGGTTAAAGACACGGCCGTGGCCATCATTGCTAAACCACAAAAAAGTGAGGTGTTATTGTCATTCCAATAAATATCTGCCGCGACATACCCTATAGCAAAAGGTGTGATAGCACCAAATAGAGCGATCCCCCAACTACGCTTAATACCTTGCAAAAAATTAGCAGTGTCTTCCTCAAAGCCAAGGGCAAACATAATAATAATGATCCCTAGCTCTGCAAAATCAATAATGAATACAGGTAATACTTCAGGTAAAAACCCCACATTGACCAAAATTGTACCGCAAAACAAATACCACAAGACTGGAGTCAATCTAGTTTTATGAGCTAAGTAGGATGCAATAAAGACGGTTATCCAAATCAGGGCCAAAACGGCAATATCGTGCATCATAATCTCCAGTGACTAAGAACCAAAGATACGCCTATGGATTACAATTTTATTGATTCGGATCAGCACTATTGCCTTTATACTGATTAATGGTATGGACCCTCTCCTCCCATAACGGCTTCAAATGAGCCAAGATAGTGGTTGTTAAAATCGACTATCAAAAAAGAGAGGGTCACATGAATAAAGTAACAATTGGATTGGATACTGCCAAGTCTGTTTTTCATTTAATC
>NZ_CAJWCF010000027.1 GCF_913020055.1 uncultured Paraglaciecola sp.
ACATCAGGAACGGAATAGCCTTTTTCAACCACTTGGCGAACGGCTTCTTGTTTAAATTCATCGGGATATTTTTTATTCATAACACTTTTTACCTTACTTCGGTTTCTAAGTAAAAAGTGTCTACAGATTTAGGGGAAGATCAATATAGTGTTTCAAAATGACGTCAGTGAGTTCGTTCTTTTCAGTAACTAGTAAAAAAATATTTAATGGAATGGTTGGCAGATTGAATTTTTGAAGTACCTATTTACTTGTTGAGGGGTAATCGAATGTATTAAAACAAGTCATCTAGATATAAATGTAAACATTTCTCTGTTTAGGTAGGACGACCTATGGCCGTCCACCAATAAACACAATACCGGTCTTATAAAGTTGAAAAATCAAAGACCGACACCTTTAGTTGTTAAGGTCGTAAGGTCATCTTTCCCTTCACCTCTCGGTTCATAACCTTATTTAAGGCGTCTTTGGCATATTGCAAAGGTACCACTTCATCAACCACCACTTTGACTTTACCTTGTACATACCACTTTAATAACTCTTTCATGTTGTCGGCAAAATCCTTGGGTTGATGTTGGGTAAATGAGCCCCAAAAGACCCCCATAACCGAGTAACCTTTTACCAATGCTAGGTTGACAGGAAATTCAGGAATAGTGCCACCAGCAAAACCAACGACTAACAATCTGCCATTCCAAGCCATGCTTCTTGAACAGGCGTGAAAGGTATCGCCGCCCACACATTCGTAAACCACATCAACACCTTTGCCATCAGTCACTTCTTTAATGGCTGTTTTTAAATCGGTTTCTGTGTAGTTTATTAGAATGTCTGCGCCATTAGCTTTGGCCATATCTAACTTTTCTTGAGTAGAACAAACGGCAATAACAGTAGCGCCCATTTCTTTACCAATTTGCACCGCAGCTAAGCCAGTTCCACCAGCAGCACCCGTTACTAATAACGTTTCACCAGGCTGGATTTGAGCACGCTGTTTAAGTGCGTGATGAGCTGTTGCATGGGCAGTTACTAATGCAGCTGCTTCTTCATCAGGAATTTCATCGGGAATAGGCATAATGTGCGAAGCAGGACATAACACTTTTTCAGCGTAACCACCTAACATCACCATAGCTATGACGCGCATACCCACTTTAAGATAAGGAACACCCTCGCCTACCTCGCTGATGACACCAGCGACTTCATTACCTGGTACAAAAGGAAAAGGAGGTTTCATCTGATACAAACCTTGTACCAATAATCCATCTGGAAAATTAACCCCACATGCTGTTACATCGACCACTACATGGCCTTTTTTAGCCACCGGATCAGGCACATCTTTATATTGCAGTTTTTCAACTGGGGCAAATTCTTCACATACTATGGCTTTCATTACATTCTCCATTAACTGTCTGATATTCAAACAAAACCAAAGGTTTTATTTTTATACTATTTGGTTAGTTTTAACGCGTATTGGGCTAAAGGTTTAACAATGGCACCTACCGCTTGCGCTTCTTTATTAGACGCATTGCCGTCCTCTGCACGTTTTGCCACACCTTGAGCAATAGCGCCCAAGCGGAAAAAACTAAAGGCTAAATAGAAATTCCAATTGTCGATTTTGTCGATACCTACTAATTTACAGTAAGCATCCACATATTCTTGCTCTTCTGGGATCCCCAGTGGTGCCCTTTCAATACCGCCAAGGCCAGTCGCTTTGCCAACATTTTCAGGTAAACGTAATTGCATACACTGATAAGCTAAATCCGCATAAGGGTGACCTAAGGTAGATAACTCCCAGTCCAATACAGCCAATATTCTAGGCTCTGATGGATGGAACATTAAGTTGTCCATACGATAATCACCGTGTACTAGGGATATCTTACCGTCATCTTCTGGCAAATGTTTTTCGAGCCAGGCAATTAATTGGTCCATTTCAGGGATATCTTGGGTCTCGGACAACTTGTATTGTTTACTCCAACGACTAAATTGGCGTTCGTAATAGTTACCGGGCTTACCGTAATCACTCAAACCAACTTTTTCGATGTCCACACTATGCAACGCAGCCATGACCTCAACCATATTTTGATACATTTGGCTGCGAACTTGATTGTCGGAAATTTCTGGTAAAGCACTGTCCCAAAAAACTCGTCCCTCAACATATTCCATAATATAAAACATGCTACCAATTAGGCTTGTGTCTTCACAAAGATGGTAAACCTTGGCCACTGGTACAGAAGAGTTTTCGAGTGCGGCCAATACTTTATATTCTCGGTCAACAGCATGGGCAGACTTAAGTAACTTACCCGGAGGTTGGCGACGTAAAACATAAGACTGATTGGCAGTCTGCAACTTAAAGGTGGGGTTTGATTGGCCACCTGCAAATTTAGTTGCCGTGACAGGCCCTTCAAAACCGGCAACATGCTGGGTTAAGTAGTCTGCCAAAAGCTGCTCGTCTAATTGATCAACTGAGCCTCTATCAGTCATAACATTTTCCTCTCTATCATGTGTTTATTAGGCATTTTTATCTTTTATTAGATTACGACCTAATTGCATCATGTGCACTTCATCAGGACCATCAGCTAAACGGATAGTACGAGCATAAGCATAGGTGGCAGACAGAATAAAGTCTTGGCTAGTACCTGCAGCGCCATGCATTTGGATAGCTTGGTCGATAACATTACATGCCATTTTTGGTGCCACAATTTTAATTGCAGCAATAATATCACGACTCACTTTGTTGCCGTATCTGTCCATACTGTCAGCCGCTTTCAAAGTTAACAAACGTGCCTGTTCAATATCACAATGCATTTGCGCAATTCGTTCGCGAATAGACTGCTGTTTACTCAAAGGTTGGCCAAAAGCAATACGTGTTTCGACTCGTTCACAAGCCAAGTCTAAAGCACGCTGAGCACAACCAATTAAACGCATACAATGATGAATTCTACCCGGCCCTAAACGACCTTGTGCGATAGCAAAACCTTCACCCTCACCGACCAATAAATTAGCCGCTGGCACTCGGACATTGTCGAATGATACTTCTGCGTGTCCAATGGGTTCATCAAAATGCCCCATCGCGGCCATGGGACGAACCACTGTTACACCCTTAGTATCTAAAGGCACCAAAATTTGTGATTGTTGCTGATGACGAGGGGCAGATGTATCAGTTTTACCCATGACTACCATAATTTTACAGTTGGCATTCATTGCACCACTGGTATACCACTTAAGCCCATTAATCACATATTCGTCACCATCGCGCACAATGGAAGTTTCGATATTAGTCGCATCTGATGAAGCAACGGCAGGCTCTGTCATAGCAAATGCAGAACGAATTTCTCCTTCTAACAATGGCACTAGCCATTTCTTCTTATCTTCTTCTGAGCCATAACGTGCCAATACTTCCATATTGCCGGTATCAGGCGCGCTACAGTTAAAAACTTCACCACTCCACATCACACGGCCCATAAGTTCGCATAAAGGCGCATATTCCAAATTCGTTAGGCCTGCTCCATAAGGCAGGTAGTCTTCTGGTAAAAACAAGTTCCATAAACCTGCATCTTTAGCCTTTTGCTTAAGCTCTTCCATAATGGGAGGCGTAGCCCAACGATCAGCACTATTATGAACTGCATCAATATACTCCTGTTCAACAGGGTAAATATGCTCATCCATAAAAGCTTGTAAACGGTCAATAAGTTTTTGCGATTTGTCGGAGTAATCAAAATTCATGCTTGTATTTCCTTTAGCTAAAGGTGATGGAGTCCAGTCTATCTGGACTATCTAAATGTGGAACATTATTAAAACTGGCTAAACGTATATTATTTTTGTTGAAGTAAAAATGGCTGATACTGGTATTACGGACTTGCATGTTCATTTCAATCACCTGTTTAGCATCAAATCCTAAAACCAGGCTCATTAACATGGATATAGCGCCCCCCGAGCTCACAATCAAAATAGGCTTATCGCTATCTTGTTGGCAAACAATATTGAGGGAACGTTGTACTCTATTTCTAAATCCTAGCCAGCTCTCATCTAATTCAGACTCAGGCAACAAGTCCTCAGACCATGCATACATGGCTAGTTTTAATAACCGATAAAAATCAGCGGGTTTAGGGGTTGTGGGTAAAGTATGTTGTGGATTTAATGCCAAAAAACTTTTACCAATATTTTGAAAATTAAATTCGTTAAAACCCGAGTCTATAGTCACTTCAGGAGAGTGAGCTAAACCATCGACAATGCCTTGGGTGGTTTCTTGATGCCGAACCAAATCACCCATAAATGCCTGTGAAAAGGAAATGTCACGTGAAGTAAAATAATCGCCCAACCAACGCGCCTGTTGATGACCCAAATCACTTAACTTGTCGTAATTTTTTGCTCCAAATGAAGCTTGTCCATGACGGACTAAATAGAACTCAGACACGTATTCACCGTTAATTTTTTAACTTTATTGATAGTATTCTCAATAGATCTATTAGTTGAATTTATTATTTTAATAAAATTACATTTAGTAAATTTATATCGGCTAATAGGATTAAACAGTCCATCTCGCTATTTACCCATTTGGAAGCGTATCTGCCACTCCTTCTGGGTGAGGTTAGAACTGCTTTTACTTTTATAAGGATTTTTCTACCTAGCCCAGTAAACCTAAAGTATCTAGACGCGATTGAAGCAATTATAACCATCGCTAAATGGCAAGATTGTTAGATGTTCCGTTATAACACCACCAGCCTATTAACATTTAACAAACCAAACGTTTACTTTTAACTAATTTTATTGATAAAGTAACAGGTCTGATGAGTGGGTTTTTGCAAGTTGTAAATAAACACAAAGATTCATTTTCACCAAAACGATTTTAAAACCCAAAAAATAGACTAGCGACGCTAGCAAAAAGAGAACATACAATGAAACAGACACTGCCAATACGTTTTAAACCCTCCGCTCTATCAAGCATAGTTGCATTATCACTTGCACTATCTAGTTCTATGTCTTTTGCTCAAGAAGCCGAAGATGAAGGCCGCTTAGAAACCATCACTGTTACCGCACAAAAAAGAGCACAAAATCTTCAAGAAGTACCCGTCTCTGTTACTGCATTTACCGGTGATGAAATGGCTGAAGCGGTCATCAAAGACATGTACGACTTACAAACAAACGTACCTGGTTTAGGTGCTTTTCAAAGCCAAAGCGCAACCAACTCAAGCTTTTCTATTCGAGGCGTAGGGACTTCATCACAAAACTTTGGACTTGAGTCTTCTGTAGGTTTGTATGTGGACGGTGTATACCGTGCGCGTCAAAACTCAATGATCAATAACTTAGTCGATGTGGCAGCAGTAGAAGTATTACGTGGTCCTCAAGGTACACTTTTTGGTAAAAACACGCCTTCTGGTGCAATCTTAGTTAGCACTGCTAAGCCTAGTCATGACGGTGATGATGGTTTTGTTGAGGCAACTGTTGGTAATTACGGATTAGTCAATTTGTCTGGCGCCATGTCATTCTCGGCCATTGAAGATGTATTGGCTTTCAGAGCAACTGCTTTCAGTAGTTCAAGAGACGGCACAATTAGCGATGTGAATTTAGGTGAAGATACCCTGAATGATAGAAATCGCTGGGGTGCGCGTTTACAAGCTTTGTATACACCTGGTGACGATGTGTCGCTAAGAATTATCGCTGATTATTCCGATATCGATGAGATATGCTGTGGTGCACCAGTACAGTTAAGTAACGTTCAAGCTCTTGAACTTCCTGGAACGTTTGGCTCAGATGCAGCGTTACCTAGTCTAGGCGGTACTGTATTCACAGGTGGTGATGCGTTTTACGACAGAGAAGTAGCCTTGTCGTTTTTACCTGAGTCAACCATGACAGACAAAGGTTTGTCTGCTGAGCTTAACTGGGACATTGATGACAACTATACTTTAGTCTCTATCTCAGCTTATCGTAACTTTGAATCTTTCGATAATATCGATACTGATTTTACCGATGCGGATTTGTTTGGAACAAGTAACCTATCAGCACAAAAATCATTCTCACAAGAACTTCGTCTAGATTACACAGGCGATAAAGTGAATTATATTTTAGGTGCCTACTACTTCACCCAAGAATTAGATTTAGAATACAGTCTCTATACTGATTCACTGTTTAATTCCTTTTTCTTATCTCAATTTGAAGGTGCATTTGACCCACTTTTTGCAGGGTTGGATGAAATAAGCGCCTTAACAGGCGGATTTATTGCTCCAACAGCGGTAGCTGCGCCAGCAGGTACAGGGTTCGATCATGTTGCAGCGCAAGAACACGAGAGTTACGCACTTTTCGCACAGTTTGATTATCAGTTTACAGATGAGTTAACTCTAACAGCCGGTATTCGATATACAGATGAGTCAAAAGACTTAGCCACTGAGTTTACTGAGAATTTGCCAAGCGGCGAAGACTTCCCTACCTTCTTTTCTAATACTACAGAGCTAGCAATTGGAGGAGGCTTAGCAGGCGCAGCATTGCAAAACATTGGTGCCGCATTGCTCTCGGGACAAGCTCCATCAGCTGCTGATTTAGAAGCTATTCGACCTTTTCAAACAATAGGTTGGGGATTTAATGCATTAGGCGCTACAACAGCTGCTCGTCCTAACATTGTAGAAGAATTATCTGATGACCAGATTACCGGTACCGTTAAATTAAGCTGGCAACCAAACCGAGATACGTTGGTTTATGGTTCATTTGGTACAGGTTACAAGTCTGGTGGAACAAATACAGACCGTATTGCAAATGGTTTTGCGCCTTTGTTTGATGCTGAAACATCTGAATCTTTCGAACTTGGTATTAAGAAAGACTTACGCGATTATGATTTACGTATAAATGCAGCAGCTCACTACACCACAGTTGAAGATTTCCAAGCGAATACCTTTACAGGTAATGGTTTTAACTTGCAAAACGCTGGAGATTATGAAATTTCTGGCTTCGAAGTTGAAGCGACTTGGGTACCTATGGACGACCTTGAAGTGAACTTAGCTTGGGCATTTGTGGACGCTGAATATAAGACGTTCACAGGAGGAAATTGCTGGGTAGCTTATACATTCCATACTGGCATTGACGATCCAGGTCGCCAAAATGCAACTGACCAGTTCTGTGATCGTTCAGGCGACAGACCAGGTGGCGAGCCGAAGAACTATGCTGTAATCAGTGTGAAAAAAGACTTCGAGTTAGCCGATGATATATATAGTTACATACAAGGTGATTTCAGCCATACAAGCGAAATTATCCTTGATGGCAGTAACGACCCTTATGCTATTCAAGATGCATATAACATCGTTAACCTAAGACTCTTCATGAACTTTGAAGACATGGATATGGATGTAGTAGTTTGGGCCCGTAACCTTCTTGACGAAGAATACATTAACCGCACTAACTTCAACGCACCACTACAAACAGGTAAGTTGAATGCGTATATGGCTGAGCCTACTACTTTTGGTGTGACAGTTAAAAAACGTTTTTAATTTGTGCCCATTTAGTTAGATTTTTTAAGCCGGCTTTTGCCGGCTTTTTATTGCCTAATAAATAATTGAAAGTGATCCATTAGGCGGCTTTAATCACTAAGTACTAAGGTAAATACACAACCACACTAATTAAACGCCAATACAATCCGCTATTATTATTGGTCTAATGAAATAAGGCACAAAATCATGAAATTTTTAACCAAGGCTAAGATACTGGTTACCGTTGCATTACTGTCGGTTACGTCAATAAGTGCCAATGCAAGCGACTGTCCAGATTTGCTCAAGTTTGTAAAACGTAAACTTAACTCCCAAGATACAGTTAATATGTGTGAGGCTTATCACGGTAAAACAATCCTATTTGTGAATACAGCCAGTTACTGTGGCTTTACTCCTCAGTTTGAAGGTCTTGAAGCCTTGTATAGCCAATATAACGATAAAGGGTTTGTGGTCCTAGGCTTCCCTTCTCATGACTTCAACCAAGAGGACAAAAGTGAAGTCAAAACAGGACAAATATGCCGATTAACTTACGGGGTTAAATTTCCCATGTTTGAGGCGATGTCGGTGAAAGGCGAAGACGTCGACCCACTGTATCGAATGCTAGCCAATAAATCTGGGCAAGCGCCAAAGTGGAACTTCTTTAAGTACTTAATGGATAAAAATGGCAATATTGTTAATGCTTACGCTTCTGCAGTCAAACCTACAGATGAAGCTTTGATGAATGATATTGAAAAGGCATTGCAGTTGTAATTCACTGAAATATGTTTGCAAGAGTAACCTGCCAAAAAAACCTTAAATGTGCGAACACTTCAGTGTTCGCAATTTTTTTGCTTGGTGTGATGTTCCGTTTAGCAGCTTACAAAACCTAAGAACCCGCCAAACTGATCTTATCAAGATTTTATATTAACGCTATCGTCCAGAGTGACCGTTTTCGCATCCACCCTGTCGATGATTTTAATGATAGTCGTTTGTACCGTCTTATCCTGACGAATATCCGTTTCGCTATTAAAGGTTTCTAACATAGGCTCGGCATTTTCTTGTTCGATAAAACCTACTTCAACTTTTGTAGCTATTGCTTCACTAGGACCAAAATATTGAATACTAATCATCGGGTAACCATGAAACCCTCGTTTCACTCGTTTACTAATACGTTTTTGTGACTTATCTAAGTTCATTTATGCTCTCAATGATTGATTTAAGGTAGATATTAACTGAGTCGGCAAACAATTGGCTAACTTAATGGGACTCAACAATCTAATGATTGAGCTTAGGCACGGAAATACTAAAACACAGACCGAGTCCGGTGTTATCTACAATTGTAATTTCACCCTTCAATTGCTGGGTGACTAAATTATAAATGATATGCGTGCCGAGGTCGCTGCCTCCCGCCTGTCGATTAGTAGTAAAGAAAGGTTCGAATATCACTTTTTAATGTCGCTAGAGATTCCTTTTCCATTGTCGCAGTATAAAAGTTGTACATGATTATCTAATTCAGTCACCACAATTTTTATGGTTCCCTCACTATTATTGGCAAAAGCATGAGTCAAACTATTCATGATCAAGTTGGTGGAAATTTGAATAAGCGCGCCGGGATAACTGTTTATAACGGTTTGTGTGGGACAATTGACAATAATATTGTGCCCGGCTTTTTTAATCCGTGGTTTTAGCGACATTAGAATGTCTTCCAGATAGGATTTTAAATTCACTTGTCGTATTTCATCGACAGTGGTGTCGACTGCCACCAGTTTAAAACTTCTGATTTGTTCTGCTGCTCGTTGCACACTTGTGAGTGAAATCGAGTAACTTTCATCAATGGCAACTAATCCATCTGTTAGTTTTCGTTTGGTTAAGTTGTCTTCAGCTAAATCACGCAGGATATCTTTAATTTTGTGTTGAATTACAGTGATGCTCATTAATGCTGTGCCAATGGGCGTATTGAGCTCATGTGCTATACCGGCAACCAGTCCGCCTAACGCCGCCATTTTATCGTTCTCAATTAACTTTTTCTGCGTCTGCTTAAGTTCTTCCAAAGCGCTAATAAGATCATCATTGCTCTTCTGTAAATCCTCAGTTCTGCTTGCTACCCGACTTTCTAATTCGTTATTGAGCTGGAGTGCACTTTCTTCGGCTTTTATACGGCTACTAACTTCTAATTCCAGTTGTTTAATTGCTTCTTTAACTTGTTCAGCAACCAAGCTCAGTGTTTGTATTTCGTTGTTTTCAACGTCAATTTTTTTCTCGCCCAACTCACTTTTGACCAATATTTTCCGCAGATAACCAATTAAATATCGCAGTTTCTTTGACAGCTGTGATGAAAACAAAATACTGATGCTGGTTGAAATAATAATCAGCAACAAGGCAAATACAATAAACAGGTTGGCTTCTTTTTTTAACTCTTCTCGTTTCAGAACCATAGTCGATTGAATTGTTTTTTGGGTGTTTTCACTTAAAGTAAGCAATTGATTATTAAGCTGATTAAACATAGTCGTTGAATCGTTCATGATGCCAAACGCCAGATCTAAATCGACTGAAGCGGTAAGAATTACATTCGCGGTCGTTGCTCGATATTGAATCAATTTATCTTTAATCGCCTGAGGAATAGCCCCTTCTAAGTTGGTTTCAGCAAATTGTGACTCAATACGATGAATTTTAAGCAAATAACTCCGACCTAGATCATAGAATATGCCTTCGTCATTAATTTTTGGGGCATCTCGCAGAAGTGAAAATATATCGGTGTGATTAATCGCTAATTGATTAGCAATGGATGTGTATCTGTAGGAAGTTGCTTGTTGCTCTGTTTGTGAATATTCAAGAATGTCGCTTTGTTTATCGATGATGTAATAAAAAATTCCAATTAGAATAAGAATAGTAAATAGCGCCATAATTGGCGCAAACATAAACTTCCACTTAAGAGACATACAATATCCGTACTACTTATCTTGTGTTAAATGTTGCTGCCATTGAACCGGCGTTATTCTACCAATATGTTGGTAATTATCACCACTTGGCTTAAAAATATGCACTACACCTTCCGGTTTTGGCCATATGTTAGTTACTTCTCGAAGATTCGCGGTGTGTGAGACTAGAACAGTATTTGAGCCAGGGGGCGGAAGTGCTTTTAATTTTACCGACAAACTATCAATTAATTTCTGTGTCACTTCGGCATTTTCATTAAGAATAGCCCTAAGTTGATTATCAATTTCAACTTTGTTGAATGCAAAGATTGCGGTATCAACACATCTGCAATACGGACTCGAAATAACCCTATCAACCTGAATATTAAATTTTCGAATCGCTTCGCCTAATTTTCGTGAGTCCTTAATACCTTGCTCTGATAAATTCCGTTGTTTGTTGCAGTTTCGTAAATCGGAGAAGTCACTATCGGCTTGGCTAAGATCAGTTGCTCCATGACGAACATAAAGAATGTAACCGCCCTGTTGTAACATTTTTATTATTTCCTCGGTCGTGATTTCTTCTGCAGAAAGTGTAGAGCTAAAAACCAATGCGATTAGAATAAATCCAAACAATTTCATTCTATTACCTGTTTTAATCAACGGAACTAGTGTTATAGGTTTACCATCGAGTTGCCGTTAAAGAAAAAGCAATATTTTATTTGGGTCATTAATTTAACCACAAAAACCACTTCCCCTCTTAAAATCCATCTTAGTGTGTGCAATCATTTTTCAAACAGATTGTGTTCGCAGATTATTTGGTATGTCAGATAAGTGGGTTATTAGACATGAAAATGGAAGGTAAACTGGATGATTGAATTTCACGATGACAGATTAAAAAAACATCTGTTATTTTCAGCGGCAGTGTTTTCCTTTGATATTCAGGCATATACCCCGGTAAATGTGGATAAAGTCACGGTAGATAGCTAGTCAATAACCTTTGCTGTCAAGTGCGTAACCTCATTCAAAATATGACCAATGTAAAGCTACTTAGAGCTACAAGGTACTACAGTCAATATCAATCACACTTGTTACTGAATATTTAAGATTCGTCTAGCAGCAAAACTATCGTATAATCGCCGTAATTACCTTGCTTAAGATACCACCATGACAGTAGAACAATTTACCCCAAACAAAACCACCACCTTAGAAACGCCAGTCAAAATTTTAGAAGACTCGCCTGTACAAAAAACCAATGGTACTAAAATTGGCTTTGTCAGCTTGGGCTGCCCTAAGAATTTAGTCGACTCAGAGCGTATTTTAACTCAGCTGCGCACTGAAGGTTACGACGTAGTGCCTACTTATAACGATTCTGATTTAGTGATTGTGAACACTTGTGGCTTTATTGATTCGGCGGTGCAGGAGTCTTTGGATACTATTGGTGAAGCGTTGGCCGAAAACGGTAAAGTGATAGTTACAGGTTGTTTGGGTATTAAAGAAGATGAAATTCGTGAAGTACATCCAAATGTATTAGCTATTACTGGCCCCCATGCCTATGAAGAAGTGGTGAATCAGGTACATGAACATTTACCGCAACCTGAACATAATCCTTATTTAAACTTAGTGCCAGATATTGGCGTAAAGCTTACGCCTAGGCATTATGCCTATTTGAAAATATCTGAAGGCTGTAACCATAGGTGCACCTTTTGTATCATCCCGTCTATGCGTGGCGACTTAGTCAGCCGTCCTATTGGTAGCATTTTAGACGAAGCAAAACGTTTGAAAAATGCTGGGGTAAAAGAGTTATTGGTTATTTCTCAAGATACCAGTGCGTATGGCGTAGACGTCAAAAGCAAAACTGATTTTTGGGATGGTATGCCGGTGAAAACCGACATGAAATCTTTGTGTGAAAAGCTCGGTGAAATGGGTATTTGGGTGCGACTGCATTATGTTTACCCCTACCCTTCAGTAGACAAAATTATGCCACTGATGGCTGAAGGTAAAATTTTGCCTTATTTGGATATTCCTTTTCAACATGCCAGCCCGCGTATTCTTAAACTAATGAAACGTCCTGCTGCTGCCGAGCGCACTATGGCGCGTATCAATGCATGGCGTGAGGTGTGTCCGAATATCGTTATTCGTTCGACCTTTATTGTGGGTTTCCCCGGTGAAACTGAAGAAGATTTTCAGATGTTGTTAGACTTTTTAGATGAAGCCCAACTCGACCGTGTAGGTTGTTTTAAATATTCAGATGTAGATGGCGCAAAAGCCAACGACTTGCCCGATCCGGTAAGCGAAGATATCAAACAACAACGTTACGACCGCTTTATGCAAAAACAATCACTGATCAGCACTGCTAAGCTAAAAGAAAAAATTGGCTTAGAGTATCAAGTGATTATTGATGAGGTCACACCAGAAGGCGCGGTTGGCCGTTGTTATGCCGATGCACCTGAGATTGATGGCAATGTGCATTTAACTGATGAATTTGATGTAGAGCCTGGGGATATTATTTGGGCACAAGTCATTCATAGTAACGAATACGACTTATGGGCAGTAAAAGTAGCTGACGATGAAGAAACCGAAATCGTCGAATAATTAAGGGGCTGTTTATCTTTCATATGTCCCCGAGATTATCCTCAAAATGTACTCAATCAAGGCAAAACCTGTGAAGTTTGGCCACCCAAATAAACAGATTTTAACGCTGAGTGAGGGCGTTTTGAGGAAAACCCTTCGGGCTGGGACATTTATTCGCCTACCTTCGTTGTTTACCTTTCGTTTAGAATACTAAACTTCAAGGAAAACGCCTCGGTATACAATTAAATGACCTCAGTCTCGAGTATATATGAAAGATAAACAGCCCCTATAAGGACTTAACTATGTCAACCTCTGTTAACGATCTCGCTCAGGTCATCCAAATTGTGGTGGCGCCTATCTTTATGTTGACCGGTATTGCTGGTTTTTTAAATGTAATGTCTGGGCGTTTAGGGCGGATCGTTGATAGAGCACGTATTATGGAGCGGCGTGTTTCTACCATTAAAAACCCAGAGTTTTTAGAACAGTCAGAAAACGAGTTAAAAAATATATGGCGTAGAATCAAATTGATCAACCGCTCAATTGGTTTATGTACCGCCTCAGCCTTATTTGTTTGCGCTGTTGTAGTGCTCTTGTTTTTGGGTGATCTATTGATGTTTGATTTGAGTCAATTGATTGTCACACTGTTTGTTATTGCACTGTTTTTATTGATTTTTGCCCTACTCACTTTTTTAAAAGAAGTACAACTAGCCACCAGAACATTACAAATGGGTAAAGAGAAAATATTTAACGATTAACCCCTTATACCCATTGCATTTCACGCAAAACAAACAAGCCCAGTGTTGAGCTAACAATCGACATAAGCGTGCTGCCAGCGATAATAGCGGCGGTTAAATGGTAATCGCCACCAATACTTCTAACCATTGGATAGGCTGCAGCCGCTGTAGGTGCAGCAGTCATCATAAAGAGTACGCCAAGCTCTTCGCCCCTAAGCCCCAAATAAAAACCCAATGCAGTCGCTACCATTGGGATAAACACAATTTTACTGCCAATTGCCCAATACAAGATGTTTGAAGAACGAAACTCTTGCCAACGAATGGTGGCGCCCACACAAAGCAGAGCTAAAGGCAGGGTCATTTTTGCTAAATAATTACCGGTATCTAAGATTAACTTCGGAACTTGAATTGGTAATAAGGCCACCACTATTGCCAACGAAATGGCGATAGCCAAAGGATTTGTTAACACACTTCGCGCCACTTCTTTAACTCTTGGGGTTTTTTCTTGGTGATAATACAAGGTCAATATAGAGAAGATGTTTAACGGCACCACCAGTACAGCAAGATACATAGAAGCAATCGCTAAGGCCGACTCACCAAAGGCATTGACTGACAAGGCCAAACCTACAATTGCCATATTACCTCTGCACGCCCCTTGCACAAAGGCGCCTCTAGCCAATTTGTTAGTGATGCCATATGCTAGAAAATGAAAAATAATAAAGGCCCCCGTCATGACACTGCCAGCAAAAACAAGTAAGAATGTAGGGAAATGGTCGGTTAGATTGGTGGTAGCAATATTAACAAACAACAAGCAGGGTAAAGTGAGATTAAAAACCAATTCTGAGCCGGTTTTAGCAAATTCGTCGGTTATCCAATTTATACGTTTTAACAAAATTCCTAAACCAATAATCAGGCTAATGGGCAATGTTACGTCTAAGGCATAGGTTAAAGAGTCAAACATAGGCTTGAGCCCTGTTGTCACCAAGCGAATGTAATCTAGTCATCTTTTACCTGCTTATTTTGCTTACCTTCAATACTAAATTGATAATAAATATCAATTGCGGCATTCGCACCACCACTGACAGCCTCTAAATATAGTTTGGGTAGTAACTCGTATCTAATGGCCACTTCTGCAACCGAGTCAAACACCGGCACGCTATAACGTAATTGCACCCCCGGAGCTAAAGTGCCCGTTAAGGATAACTGGGTACCTTCGCCCTGCCCAGATGTATCTAAACTCACATCTTCAAAGCCTAATTTATTGCCTACTTTACTGATCAGGTTTTCACTTTGGCCTAAGCCCAGCGCCAATAAAGCATTTCTTAACATTACATCTTGGCTATCGCCGCTGGAACCGCCCAAACCTCTTCCGGTTAAGATATAAGATAAGCTTTGTTGTTGTTCCATAGTAGGTTCAGAAAACACACTGATAGTGGGGTTTTGTGCAACGCCCTGTACTTTTATGCCAGCAACTACACCGTCGGCAGTTAAATCAGGATCTCTGACAGCTTCGATATTCAAAAATGGCCGATCAAGAGAACTAGTAAATAATATATCACCTTCACGAATAATCAGGTTTTGCCCGTATGCCTTGTAGCGGCCATTAACCAATTGCACTTCGCCGCCACCAAATATTTCACTCTTATTGTTTTGCAATTTCAGTTGGCCTTGCAAATCGGTGGTAAGACCAAAGGCATCCAATTTCACTTGGTTATTACTCAGGGGATCAACTTTTAATAAAACATTCAGAGCTAACCTTTGTTGAGAGGCTTCTTGCTCGGCTTGTTTCTCAACTAAAATCACATCTTTTGACGGAGAAATAGACCCCTTGGGTAACTCACGCACTTTGACACGAGCATAAGGGATAGTCACCTCGCCCTTTATCTCTAAATTATCGGGTTCGAACATTAGACTGATATTTGGGCTGACTTTAGCCTTGATCATGCTCTGATAATCAAACTCCAATTCTTCACCAGATATATGCAAATTACCTTTGAGTGTTGGTTCCCAAGCAATGTCGCCATACATTTCACCTAGGCCTTTACCCAATTTATAACTACCTTTGAAATCAGCATTTTGCCCTTTTAAGCTAATACTTTGTTCAATTTCACTTAACGCCACAGGCAGCGATTCGTCTTTTAACGCACCGCTAGTTAAGGTCAATTCACCGGTTAACAAAGGACTACCAAATGTGCCGTTTATTTGTGTTTGCCCATTAATATTGCCTTGTAACACATCTAGTTCAGGGACTAGCGCTTTGAAAGCGGCTAAATCAAAACGCTCAATAAGTAACTCACCTTGTAGGGGTCTATTTAGTGGCTCAGCATAGACACCAGACTGCGCCTCAATACTGGCACTCACAGTACCTATTTTGTTACCAGACAAATGAATTTTAGCCAGAACACTGTTTTGATTAACCTGCGCTTCTACCAAGGTTTCGTTTAATGCAAGTTTAAGATTATTCTGCTCGCTAAAAGTCCACTCGCCAGAACTCAGGCTGGCACTTAACATAGCATTAGGCATGCTTTCGATATTCCAGTCACCGGACATATCCAAATTTAAACGACTCTTGGTTTGAATTTTAGGTATACCCGGCATCACACGTCGAACAACTGACAGCAAATCAAATTCTTTAAGTGACACATCCCAAGCCAGGGCATTGTCCTTAAACTCTGCCAGTTTAATGCAAAGTTCATTGTCCGAGTGGCTCCAGCAATGAGGAGCAATAAGGTATTGCTGTTTGTGCCAATCCGCTTCAATCTTAAAAGGTTCATCTAAGCTCAAATTGGCATAGGACGATACAATATCGCCAGATAACCAATTACCCTGCCAAGACGTTTGATTAAGCTGCCCTTGAATACTCACATTAACGCTAGTGCTTTGTCCGCTGGTGGTTAATTCAAATTGGTGGTCATTCGCATCACCACTTAACACCATCTGCGCACTATCAACTTGGTTACTAATACCTTGAATACCCTTCAACTCTAAATTCAACTCGACCGGCTTTTGCTCGTTCCATTTTAGGTTACCCTTACCTATAGCTTGTTGAACAAACACCTCTGAAGCCAATAAATCATTGCCTGATAGCTGATAACTAATTTCTGGTTTCTCAGCACTACCACTCAAATCACCAACTAAATTAAGTGAACCGCCAAGTTGTGGAAGTGTGGTAGATAGGTCTGCGGCATCTAAAGTAAATTTGATATCCAATGCCTGATCCCTTGATACTCTGCCGTCTAGTAATAAGACGTTTTCAGCATTTTTTAGCGACAAAGCCTGAAACTGTAAACCCTCATTTTGCTGAAAATCAACACTGCCTGATGCACTTAAAGGATAACCTTGCCATTGTCCATTTATGTCTAATTTGGTTAAATTTGCTTTCCAAATACCTTGACTATTATAGGCTTGAGTCGAAATATCACCATTAATATCTGCCGTAAATTCAGGCCAAAAAACACTTGGATCAATATGTTTAATAGTAGAACTACCTTGCCAATCGATAAATTCAGAAAAGGTTAACTTACCCTGACTCAAAATTTGCCCGCCTAGGGTTTCTAGCAACAACTCATTCAGCTCAAAACGCTTATTTTGCGCAGTTGATGCACCAGTGGCACTAAGGTTGATTTTGGTATCTGGTACATCTTTACCAGATACCATTGTCATAATTGACATTTTCAATGCGTTTAAATTGCCCCCTATTTCAATCACACCCGTTTCAGATTTAAAATCTGCTGAAACTAAAGGCCACTGCAATTGCTTCCAATCTAGTCTCATTTTGACTGGCAAGGTGCTCTTAGCGGGTTGTGCCGTAAAGTCCATTGTGAGTTTTAAAGGTTTAGCATTAGAAGGTACGGGGTCTGTAGATAAAGTCGTGTCAATTAATTCAACTTTTGTAGTCAAAGAATTAATATTACCTGATGAACGTAATGTTAGTTTTAATGGTGTTTTATCTTCCAGCAAAGCATTAGCGTCAACTGAAAATACATGTTCAAACTGACCATTTAACTGCACGTTACCTTTTGCTATTAATCGGCCTTGTTGATGCTCAACTAGCAACTCATTTAATTGTACTTTTTTCTTGCTGCCGCTTGCTTTAAGGCTGACTTTTGCAAGCTTTATTTCTTCTTGCCCAGCCAACTGCAATCGAGCTTCAGACAGATTAAAAGCCAACACATCAAAATGGAGTGGTAACACAATAGGTGTTGGGATAACGGGCTGATATTGCCAGCTAGTCCAATCAAAGGGCTCTTGAGTGGGCAGCGATGAATTTTGTATGGCATAGGTGGTGAGGTCAAACCCATGTAATTGCATATTTTCAATACGAAGGCGCTGATAAAAGTCCAATTTCCCTGTCAGTTTTTGCCACATAATATCTGCTGTATCTTTAATTTTTAGAGATACCTTATTTAAGCTGATATTTTTGATGCTAACTGGAATAGGTAACGTTAGCGCTGCGCCTGCAGGCTCTGTTTTAGGTGATGCATTACTGGGTTGTATTTGCACAACCGTTTTGTCGGTACTTAATGAATCAATACAAACAGTTAACTTCCAAACACAAGACAGTTGTATTGATACACTTAGGTTATAAATATCGACTTGGCTACCAACTTGCTGCCACTTCACCGAAGAAAGGTGCAACTCTGACCCCATACCGCCACTGGCATAATCAATAGTCAATTCATCAACTAAACTATTCGCAGTGCCAATAACGGCCTGTGAGCCCCAAGGTGTGAGTGTTAGCCCAATCAACAGGCATAAAACAGTCACCAACACTAACCCAAGCTTTAATATGCCAGAAACAAGTTTGCTGATTAAGCTAGGCTTTTTGGGCTGTTTTTCGCTAGCGTTTTGCACAGCCGATTCGGAGCTCATAAAGAAGGCCCCATGGAAATATGGAAATATCGTGTTTTACCAAAATCACTCTTACCTTTGGCTAAATACAAGCGAACCGGTCCAATTGGAGAATTCCAGATTGCGCCAAAACCAACACCGATAGCGGGATCTTTAAATAACTCTTCAGTGGCATTACCAACATCTACAAAGACAGCCGCACGCCAACTTTCGACAACGGGATACGAGTATTCAATACTGGCAACCGCTAGGTATTGCCCACCGGTCAGTTCGCGTTCGCCATTAGAGTCTAATTCGAAAGGTGATAACGTTTTGTAATTAAAGCCACGTACACTTTGGTCTCCACCTGTAAAAAAGCGCAAACTTGATGGAACTTGGTCAAAATCATTGGTGACTATGCCACCCAATTCAGCCCGCAATAAAAAACGATGTTGATCGAAACTTCTAACCCACTTCGATGAGGCTGTTACTCGAAACACATTGATATCTGACAACAGGGACTCTGATGCAAATTCAGTTGTTAAGCTTTGTTTGTCGCCCCAACTGATGTCTAAGCCACCTTTACTGCGTAATCGGCTTAGGGTAAAACCCGGAGTCAGCAAACGAGTGGTTTGTTCTGGCTCTAACCCTTGAGTAAAGGTTTCTTGCTCGAGCTTAAGGAAAGCCGAACGCTGCCAATCTGAATTCTCAACTGTCCAATGCCGAGTCGCGGATACAGACCATTTTTGACTTCTGGTATCATTTTCATTTTCTGCTTGGAATCCCGCCTGATAACTCAAATAATTTTGGATGGCGTCTTCTAGAGGTACTTTATAATCTACCGACACATATTGCTCCGGCGATGAAACATACACTTCACCTCCAATAGAATGACCACTTTCATTGACCCAAGGCCGTTTCCATTTCCCAGTGAAACGTGGACCAACATTAGACGAATAGCCTAATCCCACATCAAAATTATCTCTTGGTTTATGAGTCAAAATAATCTCAATTGGCACAGCAGTATCTTGCGCATCTACAACTAAGGGTCGAACGATGACATGACGAAAGTATTGAGTTTGTTTAAGCCTTTGATTGAGTAATCCTAGTTGACCGGCTTGATATAAATCCCCCGTTTTAAAAGGCGTTAAACTCTTAACTAATTTTTGCGAACGATCATCCTTACCAAAACGCAACTCGCCAAATTTGTAACGTACACCACTATTAATCTGAATAGTGATATCAGCGACATTTAGCGACTCAAATACTTTTATGCTGCTTTCGTCAAATTCAAAATCAAAATAGCCCTTTGATAAAGCGATACTTTGTAGTTCATATTTAACATTTTCGTATGCCGAATGTTCGAGTGGTTTACCTTGTTTAAGCTTATAGGCGTTAAGTGGCCCTTGCAGATCTTTGTCTTGTGCGCCCTGTCCTTCAATCTGAATTTTTAATTCTCTGATTAGAGTGATGGGGCCCAATTTAATCAGTAAACGCCAATTTTCATTTTTGGCTAGATTACTGGAACCAAGATTAGGAGGGGTAATCTCTATCGTTGCTTGGTAATAACCAAATACCTGAGTGGCCGCTTGCACTTTTAACTGCAAGTTTTCTTGATATTGCCGAAATTGATAACTTGCGGTGGGCATATCTAGGTTATCGATATGCGCTCGAACATTTTTTAACACAAGATCATTTTCAACGCCTTTAATCTCGACTTCTGCTCCGTGCACTTCAAACAAAACAAAAACCAATAGGGATAGTAAAAAATATGTTCTTGAAAAAGAGATATTAAGAGACAAAACTTCTCGCTTTTAAAATAAGCCGACCTATGAAGAATCAACAGCTCTAGTATTACAAAATAATTGCGCGCTATTCTACAATAGGCCTGTACAAGTGTATTGCACAAAATGCGTATTTATACTTGGTCAACAACCCATGTTGCATTACCCTTGTAGGATAATTTAAATAAAAATAAGTTCACATGCCAAAACCAATAACTCCCCTTGAATTAGGTAAACCAGTTTGTATTGTCACTGGTGGCAGCTATGGCATAGGTGATGCTGTCTGCGAAAAGTTTAATGCCCATGGTTACACCGTCATAAACCTCGATATAAAAGCTAATCCGGCACAAGCAGAAGCTATTAACTGGCTAAAATGTGACATGTCAGTGGCATCTGAAGTCAATCAAGCCATTCAACAAACTATAAAACAATATGGTTCAGTAGACTGCCTAGTTTCAAACGCAGGCATACACTTTTCAGCAACCATAGAAGACACATCTGAAGAAGACTTTGAACGGGTATTTGCGTTAAATGTAAAAGGTGCCATTGCAGCGACTAAAGCCGTGTTAGGCCAAATGAAAACTCAACAAAATGGGGTGATTTTGTATATGGCTTCTGACCAAGCTGTCATAGCCAAACATAACTCATTTGCTTATAACATGAGTAAAGCAGCGCTGGCTTCTATGGCTAAAACCACTGCATTGGATTATGCCAAATACCAAATAAGAGCCAATGCAATTTGCCCTGGCACCATCGAAACACCGCTATACCACAAAGCGATTAATAGTTATGTCGCCAAATCCGGTGCAGATCTAGACCAAGTACATGCTGAAGAAGCCGCTCTGCAACCTATTGGACGCTTAGGGAAAGCCATCGAAGTCGCTGCTTTGGCCTATTTTTTAGCCTCTGATGATGCCAAATTTATTACTGGCAGTTTGCAAATGATCGACGGTGGGTACACTACCCAGTAGCGGCCAAATATCATGACTAAAATCCTGAATAAAATTATCGATCCCCATTTGCACATATTCAATATGCAGAAAGGCGATTACTTTTGGTTAAAACCGCAAAGTCCACCATTTTGGCCAGACAAACATCTGATCAATAAAGACTTTATCGAAGCAGATGTCATGCTGAATCCGCCCAATCAACTGGCTGCCTTTGTGCATATTGAAGCAGGCTTTGATAATCAGCAACCCTGGCGAGAAATAGATTGGTTAGAACAACACTGTACCCTACCCTTTAAAAGTGTGGCCTTTGCCGATATCACCGCCGCCACTTTTGCCGAACATATACACCTGCTGAAACAACGTCAATCAGTGACAGGCATTCGGCACCTTCTCGATGATCAGGCTGAATCAATCCTTAGTTCGCCATTGATACACCGCACTTTTTCATTATTGGCAGAATTGGAACTCAGCTTTGATGCACAAATGTCATTAGTTGACAGTCGAGCGGTGGAATTATTAGTTGCTTTGGCCAGTCAACATAAAACCATGGGGATCATTATTAATCACGCTGGATGGGCACCAGAAGAAAACAATGTTAATGCACGAAAACAGTGGAAACTGAATCTAGCCAAAATAGCGAAGTGTGAAAACATAGCCATAAAACTATCAGGCTGGGAAATGTCGAGCCGCACATGGCAACCGCAGCATGTCTCTACTGTGATACAAGATTGCTTAACATTATTAGGTGAGACAAGAGTGATGTTGGCCAGTAACTTCCCTTTGTGTTTGTTCTCAATGTCATACACAGAGTTATGGAATACTTACGCAGAATTACCTGATATTAGTGCCCAATGTTTTGAAAACATCATCTTCAGTAATGCTAAACATTGGTACAGTTTGAATTGAACTAAAAGCTACAATTTTTCTAATCGTTCATTGATACATTCGTAAGAGCCCATTTCAAACTCTCGACAAATCCATGGGCGATTTTCATAGATGGAACACATTAACGTATCCCTATCTAAAGCTGAACACCAGCCATCATCCAAGCGCAACATGGTTTCACTGCCATGTTCATCAACAGAGATATGCTGACTAGGCACCCCTGTTTCTGAAATGACCATCACTTCTAAACTACAACAACATGCCTGACAGTTTGCACATGTCACTTCTGTTGCCGGAATATTTTTTACTTTAATGATAATGAACAACCATGAATGAAATCTCCGCTAGGATACGCTAGAAAATCAACATTCTCGAGTTCTCAAATTTGCTGTTAGTATGAGTGGTATTAATAGATGTTCAGTTATCTTAAGTGAAAAATACATGTCTAAGCAAAAAACGGGGGCAGACAGTTATGATCAAGTGTTCGCTCAGCAGCAAGAGTACATAGCCAAACGTGCATCGGGTTACCGTGAACAAGCACTTAAGATATACCCTTGGATCTGTGGCCGATGTCGCCGTGAATTTACCCACAGAAACCTCTCGGAGTTAACGGTACACCACGTCGATCATAATCATGGCAATAATCCCAGCGATGGCAGTAATTGGGAATTGTTATGTTTGTATTGTCATGATGAAGAGCATTCTAAGTTTGAAAACTTCGTACGCTACGGCAGTACACAAGATACTGAAATCAAAACCAGTACTTACAATCCATTTGCCGATCTAAAAGATCGAATGCAGCAAAAAAAGTAGGCTGGAGGTTACAAACTCACTATGAATACAGCGTTACTTTTATGGACCATAGTCTTTAGCTCAATAAGTATGGGTTATTTTATGTATGGCAAAAAACGAGCAAGTTTAGTCATTCGTTACACTGGTGTAACACTTATCCTCTTTCCGTATTTTATTAATGATTCCTTTGTTCTGGTGTTGGTAGGTTTAATTCTGGTGGTTTTACCAAAACTGGTTACTCGGTATATCTGATCTCCCTGCAAAACTGGGGAATATGCCAATTCAAAAACACCCATTACAAATTAGCTAGAATCGCAATGGGTGTCATTTTAGAGCATTAAGAATTTGATAGGGCTGAAACGGCTTTATAGCCTTGCTGCAACGTTTTAACTATATTGTCGGTTCTGTCTCGTTCAACAACTTTGTGCTCAACACCCGCTTGTTCGGCGTGAGCAAAAATAGTGGCAAAGTCGATAACGCCAGTACCCACATCGGCAAATGCACCTTGTTTATCCATGTCTTTAACATGCCACAATTTAAAGCGACCAGGATGACGTTTGAAATAGGCTAAAGGATCTTGCTTTGCCTTCGCCATCCAATACAGGTCCATTTCCATGGCCATTAAATCGGCGTCAACGTTTTGTAGTAATACATCATAAGGTAATAAGCCATCACGCATTTCAAATTCAAAATCATGATTATGATAAGCCAATTTTAATCCCGCTTTTTTACACGCTTCACCATACAGATTACATTTGTCGGCCAGCTTTTTATACACATCAATGCCAGTGCCACGTTGCTCAACTGTTAGGTATGGAACAACGACATAGTCATGACCAATTTCTTTGGCGGTGTCGATGACTTCATTCAGGCTGTTCTCAAATAAATCCAATCTAATGTGTGCCGAAGGTGCCTTTAGCCCTTCACCGTCTAACATTTTACGAAATTCTCTAGGTGAATGGTCAAAATACCCTGCGGTTTCCACCTCTTTATAGCCTACAGCCGAGACCAGTTTTAAGGTCGCCGGAACACTGACTGCCATCATGTCGCGCAAAGTGTATAGCTGTAAACCAATTGAGCTTGGTGAAGCGGCGGCAAAAGCCAGTGAGCCGGGCAACAAACTTGCCCCAACAATGGCGCTACTGAGTTTTATAAAGCGCCTGCGATCAATTGCAGTTGTCAGTTGTGGAGCAGCTGAATTCAAGGCATGGATATTTTTGTCATTCATTTTTATCATTCCAATTCATAGTTGTTTTAATTCACGGATATTTGATTTTTCTTATTATTTACCAATAAATTACGCAGATACTGTGATAATTCAATCAAATTTGTATATTGATTTAGCCGTCCTTAATTCAAAGTACCGAAGCCTGTTTGATATAAGCAGCCAATGACTGTGTCAATCTTGAACATCCTTAAAGATTTTATTCTGGGACAGAAGAGGTAGTCCCAAGCTTTTAAAATGAGGAAAACTTCACAAATATGAGTTACAGGCTAGGTAGTAGACTTTAAATTTAGTTTTAGAATCATCAGAAGGGCAGTATGAGTTTTTATCGTCTTGAATAGCGGATCTAAAACAACATCACTTAATAGTGACCCTATCGTTAATGAAAAGCAGGAAATGACAAGGTGTGTACTTCTATCACATCTGAAACTTCGCTGCTTTTTGTGGTTAAATTCTTTACGCTTTTAGTTCATATCGTCTGGCGACTGGCTCAAAAATTGTAACGCAACCCTATATTAGCAGTCGTAACCGTTAAATTATCTTGCCCTTTTATATATTCTATCTCAGCTCGCAGCATAGTTCGGGCACCAACAAAGTAGTCAAAACCAATACCAAAAACCCCTGCTACGCCACTTTCATCATAATCACACATAGTAGCACTACCAAAATCAGTAATAGCTAAAACGTTGGCTTGACCAAACTCACACTCCCTTACACCGGCTAAAAGTTGTTGGCCTCTAACATCTGTTTTGAGCACACCCAACCGATAAAACAACTCGCCTGTTGGACTCGATGCTTTACCCAAGAACGACAAAAACAGCGCATCGCCTTGCTGTGCGACTTCTGCATTGGCGACATCTACAGCTGAGGGCAATTCGGTCGAGTACAATTTGTCATGGATCAATTGTTGGTAACCCGCTTCAACGTACCACTGGGGATCAATTTGATAACCAAAGGCCATCTTATATCCCAAACCTTTGTTGCTATCTTGGTCAAACTCAACATCTGAATAACCTACTGAAAATACAGTATAAAGATTATCTGCAGCTAAGGTTTGCAAACTAAGAATCCAACTAAGTACTAGTACACCAATCTGCTTTTTTGACACGTTAAAATTCCATGTTACTCACTATGAATAATACAATACTACATTCATACTATGCTGCAAGAGTGAGTGGCCGGATATCTTTATACGGTTGTATAAATATCCAGAATTGTACTTAAACTAGGCAAAAGTTAAATGATTGACTGATTTTTTCAATAATCGCAGATGACAAATTGCGATCCTCTTTGACCCTGTTTAGTATTAAGCAAGGTCTGCCCTAATTACCATTAATCTGGAGTATCTTTTGTTCAACCACGCTTTTTCTAAGTTTTTTTGCATTAGTTTGTTGGTGAGTGCCTGTGCTAGTAACACTCCACCTATCATGACAGATGAAAAGTTTGACTCTCGAGTAACCGACAAAGGTATCACTGAATTTGTCTATGGCATATCGTGGCAAAACACCTCTCAGGAATCTTTATTACGTGATGGACGAACAGAAATTGAACGCCCAAGAGAGAAACAAGGATTTTTACAAGAGAAACCAAACAGATTAGCAATACAGGCCAACAATCAAACCAAACTTGACTTAGAAGACCAGGCTGCAGCAGCTTTAAAGATAAGATTATCTAAAGAGAAATTATGCGCTAAAGGGTATGAAATCAGTGATGTGCTTTGGAAGGCCGATAGCATCCGTTTGCTTGGATATTGCTTTTAGAACAACAAGCCAAAATTTTAGCTTTATGACAAATGAAGTAAGGACAAATAATGAAAAGTATTAAAACTCGCGCAGCTGTTGCTTGGGCTGCAGGTGAACCACTAAAAATTGAAGAAGTTGATTTAGCGCCACCACAAAAAGGTGAAGTGTTAGTCAGAATAGTTGCTACCGGTGTTTGTCATACTGATGCATTCACCTTATCTGGTGAAGACCCAGAAGGTTTATTTCCAGCTATTTTGGGCCATGAGGGTGCGGGCATTGTTGAAGCCGTTGGTGAAGGTGTTACCTTAGTAGAAGTAGGCGACCATGTGATTCCTTTGTACACGCCTGAATGTGGAAAATGTAAGTTTTGCCTATCTGGTAAAACCAATTTGTGTCAGGCAATACGTAATACCCAAGGTAAGGGCGTAATGCCTGATGGCACTAGCCGTTTCTCTATTAAGGGACAACCCATTTATCATTATATGGGCACCTCTACTTTCGCCGAACATACTGTCATTCCAGAAATTGCCTTAGCCAAAATCCCTAAAGAAGCACCACTAGAAAAAGTGTGTTTGTTAGGTTGTGGGGTAACAACGGGTATGGGTGCTGTGACCAATGCTGCCAAAGTACAACCGGGCGACACTGTTGCGGTATTTGGTTTAGGAGGAATTGGTCTGTCTGTATTGATAGGTGCAAAAATGGCCAAAGCAGGCAGAATTATTGCTATCGATATCAATGAAGACAAATTCGATATCGCTAAACAATTAGGTGCGACAGATGTAGTCAACCCGAAAGATTTCGACAAACCCATTCAAGAAGTCATAGTCGATATGACTGAGGGAGGTGTAGATTATTCCTTCGAATGTATCGGTAACGTCAACGTTATGCGCTCAGCACTAGAGTGTTGTCATAAAGGTTGGGGCGAATCTATTATTATTGGTGTGGCAGGCGCTGGACAAGAGATATCCACTCGCCCATTCCAACTAGTAACAGGCAGAGTCTGGCGCGGTACAGCTTTTGGTGGAGTAAAAGGCCGTAGCCAATTACCCGATTATGTACAGCGTTATATGGATGGAGAGTTCGAATTAGACACCTTTATTACTCACACTATGCCATTAGAAGACATTAACTCTGCCTTTGATTTGATGCATGAGGGCAAGTCTATTCGTACAGTGGTGCACTTCTAATGACTGGGGTAGCTGCAGAAACAACTGGACTAGCAGAGCTCAGTGCGAATAAGTGTTTTGGTGGCTGGCAAAAACGTTATAGCCATAAATCAAATGTACTAAAATGTGAGATGCAGTTTAGTGTATTTATTCCGCCAATTACTGATCCAAACGAAAAGCTACCTGCAATGTATTGGCTTAGTGGGCTTACTTGTACAGACGAAAACTTTGCTGCAAAGTCTGGCGCACAAAGGATCGCGGCTGAACTGGGTATCATGCTGATAATGCCCGATACAAGCCCCAGAGGCGACCACATACCCGACGCCTCTGATGCTGCTTACGACTTAGGTTTAGGTGCGGGGTTTTACCTCAATGCCACTCAAGAGCCTTGGCATGAACATTATCAAATGTATGACTACATTGTTGAAGAGTTACCCGCGCTGATTAAAAAAGAGTTTAAGGTAAAAGAAAAGTCGGCAATAGCTGGGCATTCAATGGGTGGGCATGGTGCTTTAATCATTGCTCTGTCCAATATGAAACAATATTGCTCAGTCTCAGCCTTTGCACCTATTGTTAATCCATCAGATTGCCAGTGGGGCCAAAAAGCCTTTAATAACTATTTAGGTGAAAATAAGAAAGACTGGGAGGCTTACGATAGCTGCGCCTTAATGCGTCAACAAGGACAGTTTTTGCATATACCCATGTTAGTGGACCAAGGCTTAGATGATAATTTTTATCATACTCAGAAACTCACTAAACCATTAGAAGATGTGGCTTTAGAGATAGGTTATAAAGCCGAATTTCGTTATCACTCGGGTTATGATCACAGCTACTTTTTTATCGCTAGCTTTATTGAGGAACATCTGAGATTTCACGCTAAATATTTGTAATTAGTAGTCACTTTAGTTATAGGTAATTCAATAAAAAAGGGGATAAGGGAATTTTTATTTCTCCCTTATCCCCTTTTTATTTTGGGTTCCAAGCATCTAACTACTTAGAAATAATACTCTAAACTAAGTTGTGCATAATCATCACGACGTAACATATAGCTAGGTTCGACAGGTTCGTCACTAGAAAACAGCCACGCATCGACTCGCCACTTCCAGTTATCGTTGATCCTACTAGATGCTTCAATAAAGCCAGATCTGACATTTGAATAATCGAGATCTTGCACTAAACCAAATAATATTTCTGTTCCGTCAACATCGTTAAGCACCAGTCGACTACCCATCATTAAATCGTTTTGTGTGATGACATTACTCGCATTGTCACGATCGTCGTATTGATACTCCATCAACAAATTTATATCGTAAGCGCTGTCAAACAAGCCAACAAATGAATACTCAAAACCACCAACAAAAGCATTAATATCCTGGTCCATGATCTTACGTTGAACACCTTCGAACTTGATTGTCCAGCCTCCCAACAAAGCCAAAACATCTATTCCTGCTTGTTGTACCAGCGGATAAAATGGACGTAAGCTAGGCTCT
The DNA here is from genome assembly GCF_913020055.1 of uncultured Paraglaciecola sp. Taxonomy (GTDB): domain Bacteria; phylum Pseudomonadota; class Gammaproteobacteria; order Enterobacterales; family Alteromonadaceae; genus Paraglaciecola. The sequence continues at coordinate 28,521 of NZ_CAJWCF010000027.1, forward strand.
AACAATTCGTTGCTGGTGAGAACAAAATCAGGTTCTCTAGAGGTACCATCAAAATAAGATAACCCCACTTCCCAATCGCCTAATGTATGCTGCCATCTGATAGCCCAATCAAGATTTTTTTCCTCATCTTCTGATTCAAAAATAGGATTGTCGGTGTCTACTGGCAAAGCTGCCCTGAATCTACCATCATTGCCTGAAAATGTTCTCTCTCTGAAATAAGGTAATACAAACACTGTAGTATTCCCCCAATCTTTAAACAGAGAAAAGGTTACCATTGGTTGTCCCAATTTATCTTCACCATCAATGGCTTCAATCGCATCAGTTTGATTAATAATATCAACTAAATGTAATGACTCTGTTTGCCCCCAAAATACTTTACCAATGCCGGTCTGAACTTCCCACTCATCACCGCTATGTGTCCACTTAAACTCGCGGATATCACCATGAGTGCGTTCTCCATCTTGCTGGTCGAGGCGGTAAAAACCTTTAAATAATATACTGTCATTACCATCGTTAAATGAGGTATAAACTTCGGGAGCGAAATATACTGATAAATTTGCTCTTTCCTGCTGGGGGTAAAGTGCGTCTTGGAAAAAATAACGCTGTTCTACAGCAGCACTGCCGGTGTATTCAATTTCAGCGAATACAAAGGTTGGCAAAAGTGCGATAAGTGGAAGCAATGTCTTCAATGTTGATCCTTTAAAATTTTTCGTTTGCATAGTGTTTATTATCGGACGTTTTTCAAAGTCCCCTTGTTGAAATCATTGTCCGTTAATCCTGTGTTAAAGTTTAATTCATGGGTAACTAGCTCAGTGCTTTTACCGTTTTGTTCATTAAACATCTCAACACGCAATGGTCGCCAATACTTGCCTAAATACAAAGTAAAGTCGAAGTTAGCGAGTTCTTTTAGCAAGCTACCTTTACGATCATAAAACTCTATTTTTAGTGCTCTGTAATGTTCTTTATCGACCCAAACTATTTGTTTTGAATAACCAGAGTTTTTATCAGTAGGTATCTGTTCTAGTACAAAACTGGCCTGCCCCTCGTAGGTCTCATCTCGTAGGAACTTAAACTTATACTTTTCAATTTCAAATGAACTCATATCTTCGAAAGCAAATTCACTGCCCATAAACGGGCCAGACTTATTTCGAGAACGTATACGTTTTACTTTACTCAACTTAGGCAGGTACATCCATTGATCGTCTGGCTCAGTGGCATGAGTGAAATTTAAGAACACAGTACCTCTTACATCTAATGGTTGATCAAAAATAGTTAAGCCTTTGTCACCATCAGCAACCTGCTCCAAAGATTTCAGACGCATTTTACGCTCAACTTCTTCGCCTTGGGCATTACGTAAAATCATACTCATGTTGCCAGTACTATCACCCCAGCCTTTATCTCTTAGTTTACGTTCTTTCGCTATAACCAAGCCTTTTTCTTGGGCGGATTGTGCATGACTACTCAAAGAATAGGTCATAAGTGACAAGACCAGAGAAATTATTGTCACACAAGGAAGAAGGTATCTATTCATGGGTAAGCTCCTGCTTAATATTTTTTCTATCAAAGGCCATTAAAAATGGCGGTAAGAACAAGAAATCAACCGCCAAGGCAACCACTATTATTATGCTGGTTAACATGCCCATCTCTGAATTCAAGGCGAATGGTGACAGCATCAGTATCGAAAATCCAGTTGCTAATACTAAAGTGGTAATCCATAAAGCTCGACCCACACTAGCAAATGCATAACGTACACTTTGTTCTGCATCATTACCGCTAACCCTTGCATGACGATATTTACTTAAAAAATGCACTGTATCATCCACTATAATGCCCAAGGTCATGCTGAGTACGATTGAAAGACCAAGATTAACTTCACCAGAATAAATCCCCCAGATGCCAAAACCGATACCAGCAGGTAATAAGTTAGGCAGTAGGCTTATCACTCCCATTTTAAAAGACTTAAGTGCAAATACCAGAAGGCCAGATATGAGTATAAGTGCCACCAAAGTCCCCTCTAACATACTCGCCATATTCGCCTCACCTATATGCGCAAACATTAATCCAGGACTTGCCGCAGTCAGTCTTAAATTGGGCGCGTTAGCTGCAAACCATTGCTGTGCTTTTATCTCAAGGGCTGTGAGTTCCTTACTACCGACATTTTTAACCATAGTCATGACCCGGGTTGCTGACTTGTTCATGTCGAGTTGATTGGTTAAGTCCAATCCATAAGGTAATGACATTTCATAAAGCAGTAAGTATTGGGCAGCTAATTCTCTATCGTCTGGTAACTGATAATAATTAGGATCATCACCATGCATATTTTTGTTTAAACGTTTAAACGTATCTGTGATGGTAGAAACATGATCAATTTCTGGTTGAATCCTAAGCCATTGACTAAATGCTTCAATCTGTTGCAGTGATTCTGGTTTATTAATACCTGAGTCTTGGTCGGTAAAAATCGTAAAATCCAAATTTGTCATGCCACTGAGATGTTGTTGTTGGAAGTCAGTTGACTGCCTAAAATCGGTACTTTTATCAAAATAAGCAGTCGGAACATCATTTAAATGATTTTTAAAGGAAAAGCCAATTGCGACTACCGTGACCACTAAGGTAAAAGGCAAAATTCGTTTATGGTGCCTAATAACCCACTCGCCAAACTTTTCTGTATAATTTAAATTGTTGTTAGATAGTTGTTTCGGTAATTGTTTAATTGGCAAAACCATGATGAGTGCAGGTAAAACAGTCAGAGAGAGTACACAGGCGAAGATGACGCCTATTGCAGTTAAATTACCTAAATCAGCGAGAATAGGCACAGCCGCAAAGTTAAGCGTTAAGAAACCAACACCTGTAGTGGCACTGGTAATAAAAATGGGCGCTTTGTTAAGTGACAGGCTGTATCTTAAAGCTTCCTTCTTATCTTTACCTAAGCGCATTCCGTATAACATAGTCGATATCACATGAATACAATCAGCCACTGCTAGTGTCATCACCATAGTAGGCACATTGACTGTTGCTGAGCTCATAAACATGCCAAACCAACCGGCTACCCCCATAGTAGCGGCAATACTCGAAGCAATCACCACCACAGTCGAAAAAGTGCCTACCGCGGTTTTTAACAATAACCACATTATTAGGAAAACGGTCAAAAACATCAGGGGTACAATAGTGCTGAAATCCTTTTTGGCAAAATCCGCAAACGAAAAATTCATCAAGACTACGCCAGTATGATAAAAATCATGTTCTGGATATTTTGTTTTATATTTATCAGTTAGCGCTTTAATCGATGCTGTAATCTCATCCACTTCAGCCGTTTGGTCACCATCGGGCAAGTTAACAGACACATTAATAACCGCAACATCACCTTTAGGCGATATAATACGGTTGAGCAAATTAGGTTCGTTTAAGGCTATTGTGCGGATATATTCAAATCTGTTCTCATCAAGATCAGCCAAGTCATAGACTAGGTCTTCAACAATCATGTCATCATCTTCAGCCCAGGTATGCTGAAAGTTAGTTAAGGAATCGATACGTATAGATAATGGTGTTTGTTCAGCGTCTTCAGTCATTTCGTGAATCAAAGACAAGGTTTGTAAATTAAAAACGTTGCCTGACTTGGGGGCAATGATGATGCTCGCACCATCATTTTTGCTGAAGGTTTTTTGCATTTGCTCAAATGCCATTCGTTGGGGATTTGTTTCCTCAAAAAACACTTTGTAATCACCACGAAAATAAAGGTTCTTTGCACCAAAAGTAGTCGCAATGATCAGCATAAAACCAATAATAAGCACTGTTTTCGGACGATTAACTGAAAAGTCTAACCAAGTATTATTCATTTATTTATCCAACCACATAAATTCAATACATTCACCTTCAGTAATTATGACGACTAACTGCAAAAAACAACCCTCACAGAATAGCATGTTAGGCATAAAATCAATGCCAAAATGTTACTAACTGACCTTTCGAATCTCCTTTGAGATCACAAAATAATACAATAAATGCTACCAAACCCTCGAAATAACAAATTTAAAGCAACATTTCTCATACCCAACAAATATTACAATACATCATTGAAAAATATGTACTTTTTAACTTTAAGAGTAGTCTGTTATTGGATATTAATTAATAAACATAGCAAAGAATTTTGATCTTTTTGTGAAAAGAAGTATTATAAATCCCAACTGGTCAGATGAGAGGATGAGCTAACTATGAGTATTAGAACAAGTCTTAAAAAAGTATTACCCCCTATTTCAATTACTGAGCAAGAAGCATTAGAAGCTGGTGATGTGTGGTTAGAATCATCTATTTATCAGGGCAAACCTGATATGCATGCATTGCGCGCTGTTCCTGGTGCCAAGCTTAGTGCTGACGAGCAGGCGTTTTTAGACGGTCCAGTAGCACAAGTACTGGCAATGGTAGATGACTTTGACTTACAAACAGCCAAACATCTTCCTCAAAACATTTTAGACTTTCTGTCTGTTAACAAATTTTTTGCATTAATTATCCCTAAGAAATTTGGCGGTTTAGAATTTACGCCTTATGCCAACTCCACCATAGTTGCTACATTGGCAGCTAAAAGTGGTGCGTTAGCAGTAACCGTTATGGTGCCTAATTCATTAGGTCCAGGTGAGTTATTGATGCATTACGGTACGCCTGAACAACAAGATCACTACCTACCACGCTTAGCTGTGGGCCAGGATATCCCATGTTTTGCCTTAACTAGCCCAGAAGCTGGTTCTGATGCTGGCGCTATTCCAGACGCAGGCATCGTCACTAAAGGCATGTGGGAAGGTAAAGAAGTCATTGGCCTTAGAGTCTCTTGGGACAAGCGTTATATTACACTTGCACCTATTGCCACTGTATTAGGCTTGGCCTTTAAAGTATTTGATGTTGATGGTTTATTGGGCGATCAAGTCGAACTAGGTATTACTTGTGCCCTTATCCCTAAATCACACCCTGGTGTTGAGTTAGGTAATCGTCATGACCCAATGGGTGTGAAGTTTTATAACGGCACAACACGCGGACAAGACGTATTTATTCCTATGGACTTTGTTATCGGCGGACAAGATAACATCGGCCGTGGTTGGCAGATGTTAGTAGCCTGTTTAGGTGCTGGCCGTGGTATTTCACTTCCCGCTATGGGCGTGGCCTCTGCGCAAACATCATTTAAATCGACTGCTGAATATTCATTTGTGCGTGAACAGTTTGGTGTACCTATTGGCCGCTTTGAAGGTATTCAAGAAGAGATGGCTGATATTGCAGGTAAAACCTTTGTACTTGAAGCCATGCGTGTATTGACGACTGAAGGTCTTAATTTAGGTCTTAAGCCTGGTGTGGTAACGGCTATTGCCAAATATCATATGACTGAATTAGGTCGTGATGTAGTGAATTCTGCAATGGATATCCAAGCAGGTAAAGCCATTCAACGTGGACCACAAAACACCTTAGCAAGTGCCTATGTTGCCTTACCTATCGCGATTACTGTGGAAGGGGCAAATATCCTGACACGTAGTTTGATGATATTTGGCCAAGGGACTATGCGTTGTCATCCGCACTTGAAGGAAATGGTTGATCTGATTCACAGCACTGAAAAAGACGCTGATGCACGATTCAATAAAGTGTTAGGTAAAACTGTTGCCTTTAGTGTGAAAAACGCATTCCGTAGCTTATCTAAAAGTTACTTACCTTTCACACGTGGTGCAGAGTCTGCATTTCCAGAAGTGCGTAAGTACGAAAAACGTATGAATGCACTTTCTGCCAAACTAGCGCCAATGGCTGACTTGTCATTGTTAGTGTTAGGTGGTGATTTGAAAAAAGCGGAAATGTTATCTGCACGTCTTGGTGACGTAATGAGCTACATGTATGCAGCTATGGCTGTGGTACGTTTTTATGAGCAACGTGTTAAAAACCGTAATGAGGCATTACCCTACTTCGAATACGCTATTCAATGGTGTTTGAATAAAGGCGAAACCGCACTCAACGAATTTATCGTTAATTTCCCCAACACAGCGGTACGTGGCCTAATGCGTGTGTTAACTAACACCTACACCACTGCCGTTAAAGGTATTTCAGACGACTTAAAACGTGAGTTGTCAGATGCGTCAATGCAAGACACTAGCATTAAAGCTCAGTTAACCCATTTGGTTAAAGTCATCCCGGGGGATGGCAACGACATCAACGAGCAGGCATTTAAAGCAAAACATGCGGTCATGCCTCAGCTTAAGAAAATCCATAAAGCCTTGCGTAAAGTACCAGTGGTTCCCTATGTTTCTTTCGAACATGCGGTAGGTAAATTACAAGAAGCTGGTGAACTAACCGCACAAGAAGTCGCGCTAGTCATTGAATACAACGACAAACGTAAGTTGGCTATCCGTGTTGACGAGTTTACTTTTGATATGGATTTGTTAGATGACAGTCTAGAGCTAGTGAACGAAAAAGAAACAACACAAGCTAACGCAGCTTAAGGTAGTTAAGTTTGTGATGCAGTATTGCCTTTTCGCATAATCGTTAAGTGCAAATATCACAACAACGGTATTGATAACTATCAATACCGTTTTTTTTTGTCCAAAATAGCGACCAAATGAGTCTTAATTGATTACTTCACTTGCATATTCGGTGAGCGATAAACCAATTCATCGTTTAGCTCAATACCAATGCCCGGCTCTTCTGATACTTCAAAAAACCCATTAACCGGCTGAGGATCTTGAATACATAACTCTCTATTCCAATCTTTAATCGCATAAGTATGATGCTCATGAATTAAGAAATTAGGGATAGCCGTTTCTAAATGTAAACTAGCAGCAGTCGCCACCGGGCCCCCACATACATGGGCTTGCACTCGAATATCGTATACATCAGCGTAATCACAGACTTTTTTAGTTTCGGTAAATCCGCCGCATAGCCCCACATCGGGTTGCAAAACATCAATACTTTGATCTTCAAAGTAAGGGCGCACATCCCAGCGATGATAAAGTCGTTCGCCACCCGCAATGGGTACTCGTACATTTTCAGCCACTTTTTTATGCACAGCAGAATTCAAGTAGTTCACTGGCTCTTCGTACATCATGCAACCTACTTCTTCCACCACTTCACCCATTTGAATCGCCGAGGCTGCGCCCATTAACGAGTGCGACTCAAATATAATATCTACATCTGGCCCTACGGCCGTGCGAATAGCCCGTAAGCGATCACCAAATAAGCGCATTTGCGGTTTAGTAAATAATTTAGTGCGGTCAAAAGAACCATTACCATCCGCATCGTACACTATGGGATCAACCTTAACCGCATCATAACCTTCCGCTACCGCCTTAAGTGCCGCTTCTGCGTATTGTTCTGGATGAGTTAATTTTGTGATGTCTTTGTCCCAATCAAACTGCAATTGGCTAGCATAAGTGCGTAATTTACCGTTGGTTTTACCGCCAAGTAGTTGATAAACAGGCACGCCAAATATTTTGCCTTTAATGTCCCACAAGGCGGTATCAATCGCACTCATAGCCGCATATAAAACCGGCCCTCCACCTAGTCCCCAAAAGCTTTCTCGCAACATACGCGACCACAATAACTCGGTATTCATAGGGTTAAAACCAATCAACATGGCTTCGGCAATTTCTTTAATCATATGCGCAGCAGCACTATGGCCTAAATCGTAGGCTAAACCTGCTTCGCCAACGCCTGACACGCCTTCATCTGTATGAATTCGTACAAAAATCGGATTCCACATGGTGCGTTTCGGGCAATGAATGTCGAAAATTTCAACACGGTTAATTTTCATTTTTATTTCCTATTCTTAAATTCTGGAAAGCTAAATCGCTAAAATTGGATTATTCACAAAAAGTGGGGTCAAGTTTGTAAGCGCGTCTTAACATGGCTGGCCAAGCCTTCTGACCACCTGTTTTACCGCTATGCACTATATTGGCTTGTGCATAAATACCATCAACAATTTCTTGGGGAATTTCGATTACGTCTTGACCACTTTGCATTAATTCCATTTGAATCTCACACGCTCTTTGTAAATCGTAAAAACGCATAAACGCATCACCCACAGTTGCCCCTAAAGTGAGCCCACCATGATTATGTAGCAACATGTGATTGGTCTGCCCAAGATCAGATTGCAAGCGCGCCTTTTCATTCTCATCAACCGCCAACCCTTCATAACCGTGATAACTTAACGACGACAATGAAAACATCGCATATTGACTCCAAGGTTTTAATCCACCTTGTACTGTGGCCACAGCAATGGTTGCTTTGGTATGCAAATGAATCACACATTGGGCATCATGTCGCACTTCGTGAATGGCACTATGAATGGTAAAACCCGCAGGGTTTATTTGGTAAGGCGAACCATCTAAAACATTACCTAACAAATCCACTTTGACTAAATTAGAAGCGGTCACTTCGTCAAAGGTTAAGCCAAATGCATTCACCAAATAATGCTCAGTATTAGGCACTCTTGCCGACAAATGGGTATAAATTAAATCTCCCCATCCGTGATCAGCCACCAGCCGATAACATGCAGCTAAATCAACTCGCGTTTGCCACTCTTGCTCAGATACTTGGTCCTTTAAACTAAATTTTTCTAATTGAAACACTGTTCTTGCACTCAACTCTATTAAAATAGCAGGGCTATATAATTTGACTCAAATACTACATTAAATAACACTGATAACAGAAACAAAACATAGGGCATAAGGATATTTCATATGCCGAAACGATAAGCCAATTAACAAAGGTGTTGTCATGTCAAAATTATCACGTAGACACTTTCTACAATTTGCAGGTGCAGGGTTAGCTACCAGCCTAACAGCTGGCTTGGCATTTAATGTCCAGAGTAACCCTAAAAAGAAGATCGGTGTCGCACTGGTTGGATTAGGTTATTACAGCAAGGGTTTGTTAGCCCCTGCATTAGAGCTCACTCAGCACTGTAAACTGCGTGGTATTGTCACCGGAACCCCCAGTAAAATTCCAGAATGGCAGCAACGTTATTCGATCCCAGATAAAAATGTGTATTCCTACGACAACATGCACGAAATCGCCAACAACCCAGATATAGACGTTATTTACGTTGTTGTACCTACTTCATTGCACCTTAAATATTGTGAGATAGGGGCCAACGCAGGCAAACATGTGTGGTGTGAAAAACCTATGGCGATGACCACCCAACAATGCCAACAAATAATCGATGTTTGCAATAAAAACAAAGTGCAGCTGACAGTGGGCTATCGCATGCAACACGAACCCAATACACGGGCATTGATGGAATTTAAACACGCAAAGCCCTATGGCAAAGTCCAAAGTATTATCAGTCAAGCAGGTTATGGAGGTAATGGCAGGCCCGCCGACAACTGGCGGATGCAAAAGGCAATGGGCGGTGGAGCCATGTACGATATGGGTGTCTACCCGTTAAATGGTGCCAGATTTTTAACTGGGCTTGAACCAATAGCGATAACAGCAAGACATGACAAATCACATCCACATATATTTAAAGAAGTAGATGAAACCACTTATTTTACCCTTGAGTTTCCTGAAGGGTTAATAGCAGAGTGCGCCACCAGTATGGTGAAGAGCTTTAACCAGATTAAACTCGATTGTGAAAAAGGCTGGTATCAATTAACCCCCATGTCTGAATATAGTGGAGTGACTGGGTTAACAAGTGATGGAAAACGCTTCCCACCTATCAAAGGGCTACAACAAGCCATACAAATGGACGACGATGCACTGGCTATTCTAAATCAAGGGCCAATATTAGTGCCGGGAGAAGAAGGACTGCGTGATATCCACGTGGTGCAGGCCGCCTTTGAATCAGCGGCCAGCGGTAAACGCGTATTACTTTAAATCTGGCTAAAGTAGGCTTGGCGTTGCTTGTAGCCAATTTTCTTTAGCATACAGGGTATCCGCACAAGTAATATGTAAGGTAAAGGCATGGCGCGACTTATCCGACAAATTAGGCGCACTAAAGTGGGGTAGCAGTCCATTAAATACCACCAAGGTGCCTTTGTTAACTTCTAAAGGTTTAGCACTGTCATCATTAGGCCAAGGCATATGGTGTAAAGTTTTTAATTCTGTACTGTCATCGGGATAACGTAAAAACTGCTCTTTTAAGGGGATATCCGCTCCCCCCGACTGCACCTGCAAACAACCATTTTGTAACGTTGCATCTTCCACTGCTAGCCAAAATGTCACAACTGAAAGAGGTGTAGTAAAGAAATAACTGGCATCCTGATGCCAGCGAATAACCCCGCCAATTTTAGGTTGTTTAAAAATGTACATGGATTGGTGAATTTGTGGTCTGGCCAAACCCAAATCTAATGCAATGTCTCTAATTTTATCGCTATGACTAAAGTCTTTAAATTCCGGTATTAATTGATGTAGAGCATGGCCAATTTTATTAATACTCAGTGACTTATCTTGTTTAAGCTCACCTGCTTGATCAAAGGCATCTTCTTCAAAAAAACACCGCACTTTATCCCCTGAGGATAAAAAGTAATCATCACGGGTTTTACTATGATCCTCAGTAGAAAAGACGGCACGAGTAGAATTAGGATCAAACTCGGCAACTATGTTATTCGCAGAATCTTTTAGCGCACTCATCTGCTCGGCAGAAAAACACTGCTCAAGCACTAAATATCCATTTTGTTGGTAAGATTTTTTTTGTTCTGTTGTAAGCATTTAAAGGTCTCGAACTACTATGAAGTGAAGCTAAAACGAGCTTAGCAAGATGGCCTATGTAAAAACAAAATTCAAGTAACTTTGTTGCTAGGTGAACAGTAAATATAATCCCGATTGTCCGCATAACGTCCTGAACAATAAAGCAGTATTAAGGTAAACTTACTGTAGTTTCAAACAAGGTATGCCAGAACAGTCTTAACAAGCTCAAAGTAATTAACCAATTATTTGTTATTTTAACTAACTTTTTGCCATTTATTTGCGACTAACCATTAAGAAAAACCAACATAACCATAATTATCAAACACTTACATGTTTGGCACATGACGTGCAAAAGCAAAGTGCTAGTGCAAGAGCAAGTGCTGGAGTAAGTGGCTGAACCAAAGACCAAACTTGTTAAGCAATCCCAAAATTAGAAACCAGAATAAATAACACATTACGCATAAAGGACAACTATGACACGCTCAAAATTAACAACCGCGGTACTACTAGCTGCATTAACCGTCAGTACATCTGGCTGTATCATTCATGTAGGTGGAAACGATAAGAATGACAGTGACGGCATTGAATACAGCAGTGTATTTGGCGGAGTAGACATTGCCGAAAACAAACGAGTGGGTGACCTTTCATCGGTCAATGGCAATATCACCATTCAAGACAATGTCACTGCCCGTGATGTTAGTGCAGTAAACGGTAATATCGAAATAGGTAATAACGTCACTGTAAACGATTTATCAACCGTCAATGGCGATATTCAAACTCAAAACTCTTTATCAGCACAACGTGATGTCAGCACAGTTAATGGCAACATAACATTTGGTGAAAATTCAAAGGTTGATGAAGATGTCACAACTGTAAATGGTGACATTAGCCTAACGTCCACCACAGTCGGTGATGATATTACCACTAAAAATGGCAGCATTAGCTTACTAAAAGGCTCGGTTGTAGAAGGCGATATCGAATTTGAATCACAAGATAACAGCAGTTGGTGGGGTGAAAAATCTCGTGAGCACAATCCCCCAACGTTAACCATTGATGCTTCATCTGATGTAAAAGGAATCATTATTTTGCATCAAGTGGTGATTTTGGAAATCGACAACCCAGCTGTGTTAGCAAAAGTTGAACGTCGTTACAAAGGTCAAGAATAGCTAAACTTGGTGAGGTCGGCTTTTGCGTCGGCCTCACCCATTTAGTTGATAAGTAAAACTAAGCAATAATTCTTTTATTATAGAGTTGCTGATAAAAAGGCTGAACTTGGTTGACCACCGAAAGCTGCTCATCATTAAGCTGCAATTGTTTCTCTGTATAAGGCGCAAAACCAGTAGAGTTTTCGACACTGTCATACCAATGTTTTGCCCAAACCCCATCACTGGTGCGGCCGCCTTTTGGCCAGTTCAACATTTTGGGCATAAATGGCACACCTAACTTTTCGCACAACAATCTTAACGTTCTTTCAGGGTTTTTAAGCACATCATTAGAATCGACAATAGGGATATCTTGACCGGAAGCCTGACTAATTTCTTGATACAACTCAAACTGCCTTTTAATGCCTATATCTTCGACCGAACAGACACCACGGCTATTAGTATAAGAATTAACCACCTGAGCGGGATCACGGATCAAAAAACAATGTTGCAGATCTTTTGCCCAGGTTAAATCGAAACCGGCTAACATATGATGTGTCATATGTTTTTGATACTGCACGTTGCTTGAACACTCACCGTTGACAAGTTCATTCGCCACTTGCTCATAACTGCTGCTTTGACTCTGTAACACTTCATCAAAACACGGGTGTGGGCTGCGGGTTTTATTCAGATAAAATCCGTAAAATGGCTCATCGACTACTTGTGAGTCACTGCGATTTTCCCAACTACGCATCATCGCCGTAGAAATATTCCGAGGACCAGACCACATAGCAATCCTATGGGTCTCTCTTTGGGTCATATAGCACTGCCTTGGGTTTCGGTTTCGACCAGCTGAATGTAAAGCTGCTGAAGTCGCGCTAACATAGGTTTTTCACCCGTACCTATTATACGTCCATCTACCTGAGCAACAGCAGACAAACCGGCAAAAGTACCAGTAATAAACGCCTCGTCAGCTCCGTATACATCGGCCAGAGTGAAGTTACGCTCAAATACTTTTATATCATTGTTTTTGCATAGGTTAATGACGTTACGGCGAGTGATCCCATCTAAACAAAAGTCACCAGAAGAGGTCCATACTTCACCATCTCGTGCGATAAAAAAGTGAGTTGAATTACAGGTTGCCACAAAACCATGGGGATCAAGCATCAAGGCTTCGTCAGCGTGAGCCTTAGCGGCCTGAATACAAGCAAAAATACAATTTAGTTTTGAGTGAGTATTAAGCTTGGGATCTTGTACATCAGGGTAACCTCTTCTTACATGGCTGGTGAAAAGTGATATGCCTGTATTATCTATCTGTTCAATGGCCGATTTATGTTCGGCAATAATCACAATGGTTGCGCCCGAAATGGTCACTCTTGGATCTTGATAAGGCGTACTTTTAATGCCTCTGGTCACCATTAAACGAATATGAACCCCATCAAACATCTGATTAGCATCACAAGTGTGTTGAATTCGTTCGACTAACTGCTCTTTCGTTAGTCCAATATCCATGTCTAAGGCTTTGGCTCCATCATAAAGCCTACGCATATGTTGCTCGATAAACGCCAGATGACCATTGTGTAACCGAATGCCTTCCCACACGCCATCACCCAATATAAATCCACTATCAAACACCGAAATTTTGGCTTCGCTGCGAGGGAATAACTCACCATTTATATTGATTAAAATATTCTCATTACGGGGATCTTGTTGATATTGATGTGTACCAGATGCCATTGGGATTAATCCAAACAGTTAGAATTGGGTAATAACTTAGCATAAATGTATTAAGTAGAAATCATCTAGATACAGCACTGACAGTTACTATGAAAATTCCCCCACTATTCCACCTCAACTAACTCGCTAACCCCTAGCAAAGTCTCAACAACTTTCTTCAGTAAAAACGTTTCACGTTCAATCGAAAGACCTTTTTTATCACTGTTCGCCATCACATCTTCGTTGTGCGCAATTGCTTCATGAATATTCACCCATAGAGGTGTCATGCCATTATTCACTTCATGTGACTCAAAGGCAGTGTCGCCCAACTCATCATCAATCTCACACACATAACAGTATGAAATCATATGAATAATATCTGCATCAGCTTTATACCACGGACGATATTCATCATAACGAGCAAAAGCTTTTACATTGCGTACCCCCTGCGCCCCTGTTTCTTCCTGAAGCTCACGAATTAAACCCGCCACTTCATCTTCACCATCGTCAATGCCACCACCAGGCAAGCTGTAATCATGATAACGCTGGGTAAAAAGCAATAAAATATCCTCGCCCTTAACCACAATAGCTCGCGCCGCGTGACGTTCAATGAGCTTTAGCTCACTAGTAGGAGAAATATCTTCAGGAGAGACATCGGAATGAAAAGCCGTTTTTAACAGTTGCATAAATGATTACCTAGGGGACGTGCCGATATTTTATCACTGTTCAGATCAAATGATTTCTGATAATTGGCCGAGCTACCAAAGATAAACAGAGATAAGCAGAGATAAAACCAATGCTTCTTCAAAAGAATTCAAAACAAACCAATCCGTTTTTCAACGAACCTGCCCCCTTTTATTTTCTTTTACTTATCATAACTCTTCTGTTTTTAGCCAATTACCCACTACTTCAACATATTCAATCGGCAATATATGGTCTTCTTCAAACGACACTATTTGCTTGTGGGTAGAAGTAATGTTGTCGAATATGAGTTGGTTCTGTTCTGGGCTAGCTACGTCATCATGTTCGCCATAAATGACCAGTACTCGCGCGGCATTGATCTTCGATACAAGATTAAGCGGTGAGACAATCGCTACTTTGTTATCAATAAATGGGGGCACAACACTGATGATTTGTTTAACTCTGTTGTCGACGGCTCCCATTAACAAAGCGACTTGGCCTCCCATACTGTAGCCTGCTAATGTTATTCGGTTTGCATCGAGCTCTGGTTGTGTTGCAATCCAATCAAGCAGTGTTCTATTGTCTATTACCGAATTTACAATCATCTGCTGGTAATCAAATTTATCTCCAAAATAATGTAAATTGTTCCAGATTCTCCTTAATGATTTACCTTCAATTTTACGCTTACCATGAAATCTTGCGTCAATGGCCACCACTGCATAACCTTTTGATAATGCCATTTTTGTTAGCTTATCAACCTTTGTTACCGTGGCTCGCCCCTTTAACTCATCTTTGAACCACCTTGGATAACTTCTACCCATTGCATGTAA
Source organism: uncultured Paraglaciecola sp. (assembly GCF_913020055.1). GTDB lineage: Bacteria > Pseudomonadota > Gammaproteobacteria > Enterobacterales > Alteromonadaceae > Paraglaciecola. The sequence continues at coordinate 43,534 of NZ_CAJWCF010000027.1, forward strand.
ACCAACAAGTACAGGATATGAGTCGCGTTTTTGTTCAGGAAGCTGTATTTGCCCATGAATCAACTCACCGTCAAATGCTCTAAATGAAAAGCTACGAGTATTTCCGATCTCACTTAACACCTTAAAATTGCTGAAAGTATTAAAATACTGATACTTATCTACAATCTCAGCTTGGGTCATAGTTTGTTGTGGCAGTTTAGCAACAGCAAAGTAGTAAGTGGCGGCTATTGCTGCAAAGCTGGTTAGAATTATTGCTGACCATTTGATTATCTTTTTCCTCATATTGCGTTCCCCTCTTAATATGTCGCTAATTTATAAGCAACCATAATTTATTGCAGGTGAAACTTTGGTGAAAAAACTAATAGTAAATAGAGTCAGAGAATAAAAGAGCGACAAGAAAACTACCGAAACGTACTTAAAAATCAGATCGAAGGTAAATTACTGGAAGACATCAGAAAAGCCACAAATAAAGGATTGGCGTTAAGTAATCAGGGCTTTATCCGCGATTTCGAAGCAATTACAGGAAAACACCTCAAAGAAGGAAAAAAGGCTGGCGTAAAAAGCACTTGGTACCAATGTTTTAAAATGGCTTTATTCTTCTATTTTTTATTCTCCTTCGCGCCATCATCCCTAATAGTTTTGACTTAAATTCCTTCAAACACAAGTAGGTAATGGACTGCGTTAATAATGTCATCATATAGAATATACACTTAGAATAAGCTATAATTCACGCAAATTCTGGGGGGACAATATGGCCAATTCAATTTTAAAAACTAAAGAGCAACAAGCTCGAGTTTTCACTCCTAAGATGAGCAATTTCGAGACAAGCTCTCGCTATGAAGGCTTATCCTTAAAAAAAGAAAATGAAGGCAAGTCTCTCAAAGAACTACAATTAAAGTATGCGCGATAAGTACGGTGTAAGTCAGGATAATTATTGTTACCCCAACTCCGATGTACTGAAAAACAAATTAAATATTCTAGATGAGACTACTTTAGAAGATGCAGAATTAGCATTTACCGCTGTTAGATATAGCGAATATTCTTCCGCTATATCATCCATAAATTCATTCAATTTAACTCACCTAAAAGCGCTACACCAACACCTTTTTCAAGATGTGTTTGAATGGGCCGGGGAAATAAGAACGGTAGATATATCAAAAGGTTTGACTCGATTTTGTACATGTCAGCGCATTGAGCAAGAAGCCACAAAACAATTTTCTAGACTCCCATTGCTTCTAAATATTAATTCGACAGAAGAGTTAATAACAGTCATTGCTGATATCTTTTGTGAACTCAATATTATCCATCCATTTCGTGAAGGTAACGGAAGAACTCAGCGTTTTTTCTTTGAGGAATTATTCTTCTTTTTAGGATTAAATGTAGAGTGGCCAAACATCAAAAAAGACAAATGGGTTGAGGCAAATATCCATGGGTACAATGGTAATCTTAAGCCTTTAGTTCAGATATTAACTGACGCCACATCGTTAGACATATAGTAACAAACTGATTCTGTTACAATGGATATATCTATAGTTCTGCAATGACATATCCTGACATATATGGACGCTCCCGTGATGTCAACGTAATACCTGCCTCTTCGTGCTGATTTTCAGCATGAATTACGCTTT
>NZ_CAJWCF010000028.1 GCF_913020055.1 uncultured Paraglaciecola sp.
CAGTATTCAAAACAACAAGATCAAATTGCCCATCTAGAATCTTTCATAAATAGATTTGGTGCCAAAGCCAGTAAAGCTAAACAGGCACAAAGCCGAGTAAAACAGTTAGCAAAAATGGAAACATTGCTACCTGTTATGGCTGCCTCAGAATTTAGTTTTGAGTTTTTTACGCCGCCTAAGTTGCCTAATCCATTGATTAAAATGGAACAGGTAAAAGTAGGATATGGCGATACTATCATTTTAGAAAAACTGCACTTAAACCTAGTGCCGGGGAGTCGCATCGGTTTATTAGGAAAAAATGGTGCGGGTAAATCTACTTTAATCAAATTGTTAGCCGGTGAAAAATCGCCTATGGAGGGCTTGTACGAAACCTCTGCGGGTTTGCGCATTGGCTACTTTGCACAGCATCAATTGGAATTTTTACGAGGTGACGACTCAGCCATTGCGCATATGCAAAGGTTAGATAAAAAGGCTACCGAACAAAGCCTCAGAGATTATTTAGGCGGTTTTGGTTTTCGTGGTGATAATGCGTTAAGCAAGGTAGCACCTATGTCAGGGGGTGAAAAAGCCCGTTTGGTATTGGCTTTAACCGTTTATCAAAAGCCTAACTTGCTACTACTAGATGAACCCACTAACCATTTAGACTTAGATATGCGACATGCACTGAATATTGCGTTGCAAGGGTTTGAAGGTGCCATGGTTTTGGTTTCGCACGACAGGTTTTTGCTCACATCAGTTTGTGATGATTTTTATTTAGTGGACTCCAAGCAGGTGCAAGCCTTTGACGGTGATTTAGACGACTACAAAGACTGGATCCTCAAAGGTGACAAAGGCACTGCCGCAGTTAGCGATAAAACCAGTGTGAAGCCTGATCGCAAAAATACTAAACGATTAGAAGCAGAATTTAGACAAGCTACAAAACCCATCAGAAAGTCCATTGAGAAATACGAAAAAACCATGGCGGATGCGCAAAAAAAACTAGCAGCGCTTGAACAGCAACTCGGTGATACTGAGTTGTACAACGCCGAAAATAAAACTCAACTCAAACAAGTACTAGCCGAACAAGCCAATAATAAATCTACTCTAGAAGAGGCAGAAATATGTTGGTTAGAGGCCCAGGAAGAGTTAGAGATTAAACAAAAAGAATTCGATCTTGAAAGTGTTGGTTAACACGATGTTTAGCGGACATTTATAAAGGTGGATAAACCAATTTCTGGTTACCACAAAGACGAAGAGGGCGACTGGGTAGCTGAATTGGCGTGTGGTCATTTTCAACACGTCAGGCATAACCCGCCTTGGGTGAGCCGCCCTTGGGTCATCACAGAAGATGGCCGAAACTTAATGCTGGGGCATAAATTGCCATGTAAAAAATGTGATTTACAGGCCCCTGTGGATATTATTTAGAATCGGTAGGACTAAAGATTTTCCATATACAGAAACGTGAAGCTAAAAGAGATTTTTATGTTTTAGTCCAATTAGGGTACCCTATCTTAATATTAATCTATGCCTTTGTTGTTGATGCTTCTCAAACCCCAAACCAATCAAAATGTCCGTTATGGTGAAATAGTCGAAAGCGACTTTATACCACCTTGGTGGGCTAAAAATAGACATGTGCAAACTATCTTCCCGCGTTTTATCCAAAAACGTGTCAAGCTTGATTATCGCAAGGAAAAGTTGGTCTTACCTGATGGCGACTTTGTTAATTTAATTTGGGCGGGTGATGTACAAAAATCATCAGGTTTAATTACTTTGTTTCATGGTTTAGAGGGCTCAATCCGCTCACATTATACCAACGACATGATGGCGAATTTTGTCAAACAAGGTTATGCAGTGGTGCTGATGCATTTTCGTGGTTGTGGCGGTGAGCAGAATATCACGCCTAGAGCTTATCATTCTGGCGAAACTGGTGATGCTTGGTATTTTTTGAACTGGCTTGAGCAGAAATTCCCTGAAACACGCAAAGCGGCTATGGGTTTCTCCTTAGGCGCTAATATGTTGCTTAAACTCTTAAGTGAACAACCTAAACAACAAATTGTAAAAGCCGCGATGGCAGTGTCTACACCTTTCAATTTAGCGATTTGTGCGAATAGTATTAATCAAGGTTTCTCCAGAGTTTATCAGGCTTATTTGTTGAAAAGCATGGTTAATAACCTGTTGATTAAAATGCGCAATATGGATTATGCCAAGTTGCTCAAAGTTACAGAATCACAAATTAAGCAGTTTAAGAGTTTTCGAGATTTTGATGAACATATCACCGCACCACTGCACGGTTTTGCAGGGGCAGATGATTATTATCAAAAATGTAGTTCGCAGAACTTTCTTAAGGGCATAGCCACGCCAACTTTGGTTGTACATGCTAAAGATGATCCCTTTATGCATGAGTGTATTGTGCCTAGTGCCGATACCTTATCGCCAAACGTGTGCCTTGAAGTGAGTGAAAATGGTGGCCACGTAGGTTTTATGCAAGGTACACCTTGGCGGCCCAAAATTTGGATGCAGCAAAGGGCAAATACCTTCTTTCAACCTTTTGTTTCTGACAAGGCCAAAAATATACTTGCCGGTAATACACTATGATCATTCCGATTGCAGACTTAACCGAAGAGACGTTACTGAATATCATTGAAGGCTTTGTATTGCGCGAAGGCACTGAATATGGAGAAGCTGATGTGTCACTGGAAGACAAAGTGCAACAAGTGTTGGCACAGCTAAAGTCAGGAGATGTGTTATTAGTCTATTCTGAATTGCATGAAACAGTGAACATTATCCCCAAGCAGCAGCTAGGGGAATTTGAATTATCAGAGACTCAACAGCAATAACCCATTCAGCTAGTGGGCTAAAAAGACTAAGTTAAAGTTGACCGGCACGGTTAACCCAATTGAACTTAACCCCGCCAGTTTTTGTAAGGTTTCAATCCCAGTCGTTAAAGCAAAATCTGCAGACGAAATTAAAATTGGCTGAGTGCTGGTGGCCACTATTCCATTATCCGCTTTACGTGTGACTTGCACAGAGACGTTAATTGTTTTGCTGATACCCATAAGGCTTAATTCTGCTGGAATTGTAACTGCAATCGAACTACCTTTTTCAAGGGCCAAGACACTATTCGGCAATTGAGCAGTTAAATTAGTCGAAGGAAATTTATCCACTAAAAACAGTTTTTCGCGCATACGCGTATCACGGATTTCGATGCCAGAATCAATACTTGTTAGGTCAATCTTAATCTGCAATTTCCCTTCAGGACTAAATTCACCTTTCAGAGCTCTAAATTGCTGTATTTCACTCACATGCTGATTTTTAGTTGAGACAAAATTTAAGCTCGACTCGCTTTCAACTAACATCCAATGTGCATTGGCTGAAAAACAACATAAAGACAAGCCAATAAAAATAGTGCGTAAAAGTAAAAAATTCATAAAAAACTCATTTGGTAGAAATGATGCTGTTATAAAGGCTGGTTGTCGTTGCCAAATTCACATTTCACTATGCTTGGCCAATCGACACTCTGGTCGCCCGTAATAAAAAAATCAGGGTTGATAACACTAGTACGTAGGTTGTAGCTTAAAGGTGTAAAATCATGTGCTAGGATTTTACCGCCCGCTTCGACCACTATGCACTGCGATGCACCTGTATCCCATTCACCGGTTACTCCAAAACGTAAAAATACATCCGCTTTACCTTCTGCAATAAAACAGGCTTTAAGTGAACAACTGCCAGCGGGCAGGGTTTGATATACACGATCTTCACTTAGGCTAGACATCACTTTTTCACGAGCTTGTCTGCGGCTGATAGCAATAATAAGCGGATCTTCATTAGGGGCTTTTAAGTTACGCACAAAAATTTGTTTGTTTTCTACAGGACATTCCTTAAACGCGCCATGACCTTTCAATGCAGAATACAATGTTTCACCAGTGGGCCAGTAAATCACCCCCATAATAGGTACATTGTTTTCTATTAATGCGATGTTTACCGCAAAATCACCACTGCGAGCGATAAATTCTTGGGTGCCATCAATAGGATCAATAAGCCAATATCGCGTCCACGTTTTACGTTCCGCTAATTCACCTAATTCGGTTTCTTCAGACATGATGGGAATATCGGGTGTTGCTTCTTGCAACAACGCCATAATCACTTCGTTGGCTTTGTAGTCAGCGGTTGTGACAGGAGAGTCGTCCTCTTTTTGAAAACTAGTAAAATCGCCGCTGTCGTATATTTCTAATACCACTTTGCCTGCTTTTACCGCGGTTTTTTTAGCGATCTCTAAAAGTTGTTGTGCGTTTTCTGTTGGCATTAGCGCGCCCTCTTCCATTTTTCAGCGAGTAACAATGCAGCAATACATCTTGCTTCTACAAAATCATCTTTGGCTAACAAAGCGTCAATATCATGAATCGACCATTTAACCACTTCTAAAGGTTCAGGTTCATCACCGGGCAGAACTTCAGGGTATAAACCTTCGGCGATAAAAATAGTCATTTTTGCATCAAAAAATGCAGGAGCCATATTTAGGCTATGCAATGGATGCAACACTTTGGCACCAAAACCTACTTCTTCTTTTAATTCTCTATCGGCGGCCACTTCTGCTGATTCACCAGGGTCAATCAAACCTTTTGGGAAACCCAATTCATAAGTATGGGTTCCAGCGGCATATTCCTTTACTAACAAAAACTCATCATCATTGATAAAAGGCACTATCATCACGGCGCCCCTGCCACTACCGGCCATACGTTCAAAAATTCGGGTTTCACCATTGGAAAATTCCAAATCGACTTGTTCTATTTTAAACAGTCCGCTTTTGGCAACCACCTTGCGCGAGTGAATTTTTGGTAGTGATTTTTTATTGTCAGTGTTGCTCATGAATTTTTCGCGTTAACATAGCTGCCGATTACTTCTGTTCAAATATGAAATGAACTTTAAATCGATGAATTTTCTAGTATTTTAAATATACCTGTTAAATAGAGGACATGCCACTTGTCAAAGCTTGCTTGGAAAGATATTCACACTGTGTTGCTCGATATGGACGGCACCTTACTCGACTTGCACTTCGACAATCATTTTTGGTTAGAACATTTGCCCGAAAAACTGGCCAAGAAGCATGATGTTTCATTACAAAAAGCCAAAGATATGATGGCGATTGAGTATGAACAGGTAATGGGCACTCTGAGTTGGTATTGCTTAGATTTTTGGGCCGAAAAATTAGATATTGATATTGTTGAGGCCAAGCGAGAAATCGAACATTTGATCAGTATGCGAGATGATAGCTTACCTTTTATCGACGCACTAAAAGCTTCAGGGCGTGAGGTGATATTAGTCACCAATGCTCATCCTGAGAGTTTATCTTTGAAAGTTGAGCATACTCAGCTTGATCAACATATTGACCAGTTAATTTCGACCCACGAATTCGCGGTCACCAAAGAATCTCAAGTTTTGTGGCAAAAATTACAGGAAAAACTGGGTTTTGACTCACAACACACATTATTTGTAGACGACAGCTTAGGGATCTTAAAAGCCGCACAAGACTTTGGAATCAAACATTTACTGGCAGTTAGTAACCCAGATAGCAAACAACCAACCAGAGATATTGTCGATTATCCTTCAATACAAGATTATCGTTATTTAATGGATGATATTAAAGCGAATCCGATTATTGGCTGAACGCCAATCCAACATTACTGAGGGTATTAACTGCGTTAAAACTTAATCGGATAATACCCATCTGTACCAGGCTTGCCAAAAAACTGCGCAGCTTGATGGACTTCTTTGGGTAAGTTGGCTTCAGGTTTAAAGCGACCTTCCACTGTAAAGCTCATGTCAGCTGGAATAAGCGTTTTGGCGGTTAAACCAAAACGGTTAGGTGGTTTAACATCGACCACTATACTGCCATTTTCACAGCTTAAGTCAGCATTAAAGTTACCTAAGTCAATTACACCAGTGGAGCCAGTAAAGTTAGCGTTTAACCATTGGCCTTTACCTGTGAATGTTTGACAACCCGCCTCATAGTCCACTTCATCTAGTTGCACTTTAAAACGTCCGTCGGCCTGCACGGGAATAGGCAAAGGTAACAAACTGATCACTAAATCGGTGGGTATGTAAGCCAATAAGTTTTCAACTTCTAGATGCTGGCCTTTAAAACTAATGTATCCGTTTGCCGATATTTGTTCGACATCTCGTATATTGCCAGCTTTTAGCTGTGCGCTTATCTCGCCTAATAACAGTGGGAAAAAAGAAAGGGTCCAGTTGACATCAGATACAGGCAGACCATTTATTTGTGCTCTTTGCGCATGACCATTCCAAATGGTGCCGGATATGCCACTCACACTTACCCCTTTGCCCAGTTGAATTTTTGATAAAACTTGAACGGCAGGTAAGTTAACGATTAAAAATACAAAATAAACCACTAGGCACAAACTGATCCATTTCAAAGCTGATTTCATGACTTACCTAACTTTAAACGACGAATTTTAACTTGTCCGGGTAAAGCAGATTCCACAATATCGATATCTAATATACTGACGCCAGTTTTTTCCAAGGACTGTAACCAGCTGAGTACGTCATTAAAGGGGGCTTGGTCTATCCATACTTGTAATTCATCACCTTGAGGTTGCATCCTAGAAATGGCAATTTTCATGCGACTGGCTGATTGATTCACGGCTTGAGGCAAAGAGCCTGAAAAAGAAGCTTTATTGCCACTACTACTGCGCAGCTGAACTGCCTTGTTGGCATTTTTTTGTACCCAAGCGAGTAACTCTGTTTGATTGTTAACTGCGTTTTGAGCTTTGTTTATAGAGGTGTTGAGCGGCGACCAAACCCCCCAATAAAATATGGCAACTAACAGCATAACCGCTGAAATAATCACTAAACGTTGTTCACGTTCACTGAGTTGTAAAAACGTACTTTTGAGCTTGTCCATATTAACTCCTAATCGACAAAGAGCCGATTACCTGATTATCTTTTTGGTTAATAGAGCCTTGCTCAACTGTAAAGCCTTGGGCTTCCGCTTGGCGCTTAAACTTGTCTAAGGCATCAAAATTACTGGCCACCACTTGCAGTCGTAATTCTGCACGAATACCGTCAAAACGCATGGTTTGTGGTTTTACCTGTGATGCTGCAAATGCGGGTTCGAGTTGACTCAACATAATTAACATTGATGCACCACCACCACCTTGTTCCAAGGTTTTCATTTGACGTGTCATAGTAGTTTTAAGATCGCGATAAGCACCAGCGTTAGGGAATGCACGTTTGTACTCGCTACTCACTTGTACTTTTAATGTGCTAAGTTGTGCATTTAGTCGATTCTGTTCTAGGCTTTTATCAATCAAAGTGGTGAACAGTGCAATCACTGCCAAAACCGCGGCTAAACGCCATTTTTTCCATTGGCCACCGACTTTGTTGTTAATTTTGTATTCGCCTTGCAACAAATTGAATGTTGCTGATTTCACCCCTTGTGCTAAGACTTTCATGGGTAATTCAAGAGGTTTTACCGACACCTCTAGATTCTCTATATTGGCTAAATCTGTAGCAGAATAATCATTAACTAAAAGTGCTTGTTCGGTTTGTTTAGCATGTTGTCGAGCCAGATGGTTAATGGCTTGGATTAGCCAGTCTCTTTCACCCTGTAAGCCTGCCCAATCATCTTTGCGGACCAACAGTTGTTCACCCAAGGCTAAGATAGACCATGCGTCTTTATCTGCTATGGGCAAGGCTAAAACGTCGGGTATGAGTTGATCGCAGGCTAAACCAGCTTGTTCAATTATGTTTAGCCAACTTCTTAATTTTTCTTTGTTAACTACGGCGACAGCCTGCTTGTTGCCGTCTTTTGGGCCTAAAGCAAAAAATTGCTGGGAGATATCACCACTTATTTCTTCTTCTAAAATAAACGGAATAGCGGCTATGGCTTTTCGCCCAGCCTTAGCCGGTAACTCAACCCACTTGAGCAATATGTCGCTGGTGGGCACTAAGGCGCAAATCGGTCTTCTGCCGGCCCTGTCTGCTAACGTGGCCAATTGCGTTGCGTCTGGTAATTCACCAGAGGCAATAATTTCGTCTTGTTGGCTAGACCACACAATCCAATGAATCGGTTCTTCTGGATTGGCGCCTAGGCGAACTACTAGCTGTTCCATAAGGTTAAGATACCTTGTTGGTTGTTATGGATGAATAAAGTTATGTTGCTAAAAACCACTAAAGTCACGCCTGATGATACTGACATTGTTACTTGAGTCGACTTTAAATAACGTTTGCATAGCAAAGGTTGCATCATTGTACTTGGTCTTAGTGTGTAAAATAAAATGGAATGTTTTTACATTGAACCATGTTTTTTGATCAGCATTCAGATCCAAGGCTTGGATGCTGGGTAAGGTTAAAAACGCATTCACGTCTTGAAAGCCTTCTGGATCACGACTGGCCAGTATAGATTTAGCGTCAGCTAAACTTAGTCCAGTGGCAGCAGCGAGTACAGCGGCATTTTCTTCACTCACGGTATTTACGTTGATTTCAAACAAACTGTCATTGGGCAATACACAGACTAATTTAAGTAAATCCCGCAGCCAAGAGACTTCTACCCCGTTGATTAAGCGTAACTCTGACTTGTGTACCATATAATTATTGGCCGTAATATAAGGAAATTGACGGCTTTCGTATTCGCTATCTTCAGCCCCTAAATTCTGAGGATTATCGTCTTCGTCTAACCAATCCGCGAGGGAATCTTGAACTATGTCACTGTTATAACTTGGGATTGCTGGTTCAACATTATCTAACAAGCGTCTGAACGCTTCTTTTCGTTTAGGCAACAAAGGTGTGCTGCTAGATGGAGCGCCTGTTCCAGTCGCAGGTTCTTTTAAGGCATTAAGGTTAAAACAGCTTTGCATATCCACGAGTTGCGCTTGAATGCCGCCACCTTCTATCGGATAAACAAATTCCTGATTCCACGGTTGTTCGAGGTGAATAACATCGCCGTCTTCATCCATTAGTCTTTCAATAGATTTGCGAGCATATTGCTCAGCGCCCATTGCATACCAATAGGCTTGATTGTTTTCTTTTATGTTAGACGCGCGTTTAATTTGTAACTGTAAACGGCCACCCATTTCTGTCGCCAGCACACTAACAATAGCTACAATGAGTAACACTATGATTAAGGCTACGCCCTGTTGTTTGCGTTTAAATTGACTCATATGCTGTTTGCCAAGATAAATTCACGGCGAATTTCACCAAAGGTTTTACTGACTAAAGTGATAGAAATTGCGATGGGTAAGTTTGCATTGGCATAGTTTTCCTCCCACTCTTCAGGATCTTCTAATTGCTCGACTTCCGTTAAAAAGCTGACTCGAAAATCCTCAATATCAGATAAAAGAATTTTAACTTTAGGTTCGTAGCCAATCACATTATCAACATAGTTTCCGTACAAACGTTGCAACTGTTGCTCTTGCACGCGATAACCTATGGCTTGCAGGGTGCTGCGAGGTAACAACATTTGTGGGTTATGCCAGCCAGTTCGCACAAAACCAAGGCCGTCGGCATCACTGTTTAATACATCTTCGCCACCGGATATCACCAATCCTATTGCTTCGCCGTTAACGCGCAAAGCCCGAGGCACAATTTGTAATATATCGCGCTCAATGGTCAGCATGGCCCTTTGTAATTCTTCCAACTTGGCAAAACGCTCAGAAGACAGTTGGTCGCTGTTAATGACTGAATTAAGCACGCCAGTACTCGCCAAACCAATAATAGAAAATATCGCCATGGCGACCAGTATTTCAATAAGGGTGAAACCGCGGCGGTGATGATTGGGTAGGTTGGTCATTTTGTGGTTTGCTTAGCAATAAAGGTGCTTGCTGAGGTCACCGAACCTCGATATTGCTGGTCTAATCCAACAGATACTAGTACTTGCACCATATCATTGTCATTGGTTTTGCTGACTCGCTGTTGCCAAAACCATTTTCGGCCAGCCATTTCTTGCTCACCTTTTTGATTGTTTTTTAATGGCCAAGTTTTATTTATATGAAGCTGCGTAAGACGATTGTTGGCCACCCAAGTGGCAAAGGTAATATCTTCAATTTGTCCAACCCCGGTTAGATGATCGCTAGCTGCCTTCATAATGGCTGTGCCGGTTAGCGCAAAAATGAACAATGCAATCAGGACTTCCAGCAGTGTCATTCCCGTTATGAATTTACCTTGCTTTGTAGGCTTAGTTGGGCGCATCTAACGGCCCTTCGCTGGTTAAAGGCGTACTGTCTTGGCCATCAATGCGATAATAGGCTGGTAACTCATTACTGAATTCTGGTTCATAGGCCAAGGTGATTGAAAAGGGGGTGATTTCGCCACTAGAAAAAATAAACACTTGTGGCGGGTCGAGTTTTTTTTCTTCTTCATTACCGATTTCTACCCCGTCACTGGATACCGACAGGTCTTCATCAAATACACCGCTACTAAACAGGCTTTCTTCGGTTTCCCAAGGTAAGTCGGTTAAAGATAATTTCAAACTGAATAACTCGGGTAGTTGATGCTCAGCAAAAGTGGTATCGAGTTCAAGCTTTTGCCATTCTTGTTCTTCATCGAGGTACATAAAATAGTAGCTGTTGTTTTCATCCTCGACCCGCAAACCCAATTGTCTTTGGTTTAGCACTGCGTAGTCTGATGCCATATTGAATACAACTTGCAAACGTTGAGTCTGTTTTTTGAGTAAATCTTTACCGTTTTCGCCAGAATAACTGAGTACCACAGCCCCCATTGCTAATCCCATGATAAGCAGCACCAGCATCACTTCAATTAGGGTGAAGCCAGTATATTTAGCAAAAGAAATGCGGCGAGTTGTCATTTTAGTGGTTGTTCAATTTATCTAATTTAAGTAGTCGTTTAGATTCCAATTCCCAATGTCGTCTTCAGTACCAGGTTCGCCATCAGGGCCATTAGAAAAAATGTCGATTTGGCCAAGCTCACCGGGGCTAAGTAATTGGTAAGGATTGTTCCAAGGGTCATTAGGCAGGCGGGTTATATAACCGTTTGCCCTGTAATTGCGAGGGATAGGGTCAACGGTAGGTTCGCTGACTAAGGCCTCTAATCCTTGCTCAGTAGTAGGAAACACATTGTTGCTCAACTTATACTGGGTTAACGCATTTTCTAAACTTTGAATATCAATAGCAGCAGTTTTAATTTGCGCTTCTTCTTGGTTGCCCAATATTTGCGGCGCGATCATGCCCGCCATGATGCCGATAATCAGCAATACCACCATGACTTCAATTAGGGTAAAGCCTTTGTTTTTTCGTTTGTACTTGTTTAAAGAATCAAGTTGTTTCATTAGATATTCACCATAGAGTTTAAAGCCATAATAGGTTGCAAGATCGCCAGTACAATAAACAGTACAACGGTTGCCATTGTTACGATTAATATAGGTTCGAATACTTTGAGTGATACACCGACCAAAGATTCAAATTGTCTGTCTTGATTATCTGCCGCGCGCCCGAGCATTTGTTGTAACTCACCACTGCGTTCACCCGATGCAATCATATGCATCATCATGGGCGGAAACATTTTGGTTTGTTCAAGTGAGGCTCTTAAGCTTGAACCTTCTTTAACAAACCCAGCAGCGGTATTGACCGCCGCTCTTATCTGTAAGTTCTCAAGTACTTCACTGGCAATGCGCATACTTTCTAACAGTGGCACAGCGCTTGACGTTAAAATGCTTAATGTACGAGCAAACCTAGCGGTGTTTAAGCCTTTTGATAATTTGCCAATAAAGGGTAAACCCAGAATAAACTTGTGATAGCGTTTTTTCATCACAGGTTGCTGTAACACTCGATTGACTATGACGATTAATATCACCAGCACTATGCCCAGCGCTAAACCATAAGCTTGTAAAAACTCACTCACATCAATCAATATTTGGGTAATGGTAGGCAAGTCTTGCCCCATATTTTGAAACTGTCCGACAATTTTCGGCACTACTACTGTTAACAGCAATAAAACGATAGCAAAGGCAAAAAACATCATGATGCTTGGGTACACCATGGCCTGAGTTATTTGGCTTTTGGTTTGTTGGCGTTTTTCGGTGTAATCAGCCAATCGATTAAGTACGGTATCAAGATGCCCAGACTTTTCACCTGCGGCAACCATCGCCCGAAATAAATCATCAAAGACGTGGGGAAATTCTGCCATAGCATCAGCCAAGGTATGGCCTTCAACAACTTTACTGCGTACCGCCATCATCATATTTTTTTGACGAGGCTTTTCACATTGTTCGGCAACCGCTAGCAAAGCCTCTTCAATAGGTAAAGACGCTTCAACTAAGGTGGATAGTTGGCGGGTAAGTAGCGATAAATCGGCTGCAGATATGGTGTTTTTAAATAAGCTAAACCCCGCTTGTGACTTGCGCTCTTTCTCAGCCACTTGGTCAACTTGCATGGGTATTAAACCTTTCTCACGCAATTGCTGACGTATTTGTCTTGGGTTATCGCCTTCTAAAACACCATTTTTGGTTTTGCCACCTTTATCCATGGCTTGATATGCATAAGCAGCCATTTAATCTTCCCTTGTGACTCGCAGCACTTCTTCAAGTGAGGTAAAACCTAACAATACTTTGCCACAACCATCATCACGAATACTCGGCGTAGTTTGTCGAATATGTTTTTCTATGGCTTGCTCACCATGCCCATTATGGATCAGTTCTCGTATACCTTCGTCTACCACTAATAATTCGTGAATACCGGTTCTGCCACGGTAACCAGTTTGATTACACGCTGCGCAGCCTTTAGGTGAATGAATGGCATGATTAGAGGCATCCGCTAATTTTATACCTAAAATTTCACACTCTTGCTCATTGGGAATATGTGGGGTTTTACAATCTGGGCATAAGGTACGTACTAGACGTTGGGATAAAACCGCCAACAAACTAGAAGATAATAAGAAGGGTTCAATACCCATATCTTCCAAACGTGTTATTGCGCCGGCAGCGGTGTTGGTATGCAAAGTCGACATAACCAAGTGACCAGTTAAACTGGCCTGTACACTGATTTGTGCAGTCTCTAAGTCGCGAATTTCACCTACCATCACTACATCAGGATCTTGACGCAATATGGCTCTTAATCCGCGAGCAAAGGTCATATCCACTTTTGCATTTACTTGGGTTTGACCAATGCCTTGTAAATCGAACTCTATGGGGTCTTCAACCGTTAGGATATTTCGGTCTTTAGAATTAATTTCACTTAATCCTGCATACAAGGTGGTCGATTTACCAGAACCCGTAGGACCTGTGACCAAAATAATGCCGTGGGGTTTACGTACTAAGCTAGAAAAGAAATCACGGTTGGTCTGGGTCATACCCAAATCTTTTAAGTTTAGGCGTACGTTGTTTTTGTCGAGCAAACGTAAAACCACTCGTTCACCATGGCTAGACGGCATAGTAGATACACGCACATCAACCGCTCTGCCTGCAATACGTAAGGTAATACGACCATCTTGCGGAACACGCTTTTCGGCAATATCCATTTTCGACATGACTTTAATTCGGGAGACCAACATCGAGGCCATTTTGCGATTCGGACGTAAAATCTCTCGTAATACACCATCGACTCTAAAACGTACTAAAAGTTGGGTCTCAAAGGTTTCGATATGAATGTCTGAAGCGCCTTCTTTGATGGCTTCGCCCAGCATTGCGTTAATAAGTTTGATTATAGGTGCGTCATCTTCACTTTCTAACAAATCTTCGGTATCGGGTAATTCTTCGGCAAGACTAAACAAATCACTTTCGTTGCCTATGTCTTCCATTAATTGTTTTGCGGCTGATGAATCTCGCTGGAAAGCATTCGTTAAAATGGATTCAAACTTATCAAGTTCGATTTCCTTAAGGCGAAATTCTGCACCTAAAAAACGCCTGACTTCAGCAAAAACCTGAAATTCAGTATCTTGGGTATGGTACAAAATAGCCGGGTTTTCGCCGGTATCAAGTAATACCTGATGACGCTTAGCAAAACTAAACGCCAATTGTTTGTGCTCGGGCTCGTCAATCGGCGTATCTAGATCGGTGCCGGACTCCAACAATGCCTGCTCTTCGGCTTCCGCTGCGCTTAGATGGGCGGCTGGCATAACTAGTCGTTATCCTTTTCTTGGTCTTTATTAAGAAGATAATCTTCAAATGACGGCGGTAAGCTGAGCCTATCATCCCATTCTGGAAGAGTTGGGCCATCAGTATTTGGCATTAACGGAATGCCTTGCGACTGACGATCTAACTGCTGAGCACGAATGTACTGATATTTCTTGTGACTAATCTCATTCATAGTCACACCATCACGTATTATGGTGGGACGAATAAATACCATTAAGTTACGTTTGCGCACACTGGTAGATGTCGACTTAAACAAGTGACCAAGAAGAGGTATGTCGCCTAATAATGGGACCTTAGAAACACTTTCTTGTACATCTTCATCGATTAACCCACCAAGCACTATCGTGCCACCGTCATCTACTATAACCGAGGTTTTAATTTCACGTTTATTGATAAGGATATCAACTGAAGTAGCGCCGCTGACGCTAGACACTTCCTGTTCAATTAATAACTGCACTGCATCGCCTTCATTAATCTGTGGGGTGACTTTAAGTTTTATTCCTACTTCTTGACGCTCTACAGACTGAAAAGGGTTTGAATTACTAGAACCCGTTGTTGAACCGGTAATAATAGGCACTTCTTGACCGACTATAAAAAACGCTTCTTCGTTATCCATAGTTGTTAAGTGTGGGGTAGCTAGAATGTTTGAATTAGTGTCTGTACTCACAGCTTGTAATACTGCACCCCAACCGCCTGAGACGCCACCAAGTAGAAATCCGTTTACGCCACCAAGTAAGGAGGCTAAAGAGGTTAAATCACCGAGCTGCGTTTTTTCCGTGGGTACAACTACCGTATCACCGTTAGACGTTGTGGTTATGGAATCTACAATAACTTTGTCTTGTGCTTGATCAACCGCCACAGCAAGGGACCCAATACCCACTACACCATTGTTAAATTGTGTACCGCCACCTTTTTCGTTAGCCCATTGCACACCTAATGTGGTGCCGTCGCCTTCAAATACTTCAACAATAATCGCTTCAACTTGCACTTGAGCACGGCGTACATCTAACTGACGAATGACTTCTTCAAGTGAACGCATCATATCTGGTTCAGCTGTTATTACTAATGCGTTTGAATCTTCATGTGAATCAATGCTGACATCACGACTGGTGGTCTGACGCCCCTTAGTTGAGCCCTTTTCTTCTGCTTGAATACTGGCGCTGACACCTTGTAGTACTTTGACTAAATCTTCTGATTTAGCGTAATTCAAAAAGATGACTCGCGTATTACCACTGGTTTCTAGTTCAGAATCCATGCGCTCAATTAAATTAATTAGGCGTTTACGGGCTTTTATATCACCACTGACGATAATGCTGTTGGTTCTATCATCAGCCACTACCCTTGGCGCTGATTTACCTGCTGTATTGGCTTTGCCTTGAGATTTATTAATGCTGTCGATAATACGCACTAGTTCTGTGGCTGAGGCATATTTCAATTTAATAATTTCGACTTCTTCGTCACCTGCTTTGTCTACTCGTTCAATTATTTCAACTAAACGATTAACCACGGCAGCGCGGCCGGTGAGCATCATGACGTTTGAGGCATCGTGACTGACTACATTACCACCGCCAGCAGTGTCGTTAAGCTGGCGTAACAAAGGGGCAAGCTCGCGAACTGGTACGTTATATACTGGCATAACGCGAGTGATCATCTCGTCACCATCAAATGGGCTACCTTCGACTACAGGTATGTTCGACGCTTTGGCATCTTTAGAACGAATAACTTTGATTACACCACTGGACATTGTCACTGCGGAATAGCCATACACTTGAAGTACATTTAGGAAAAATTGGTAGTACTGCTGTTCATTTAACAAATCATAACTACGAACGGTAATTTTACCGCGCACATTAGGATCAACAATGATGGTTTTTTTCAGGTTTTTACCCACTATATTGATAA
Source organism: uncultured Paraglaciecola sp. (assembly GCF_913020055.1). Classification (GTDB taxonomy): domain Bacteria; phylum Pseudomonadota; class Gammaproteobacteria; order Enterobacterales; family Alteromonadaceae; genus Paraglaciecola. The sequence continues at coordinate 15,983 of NZ_CAJWCF010000028.1, forward strand.
ATTCACTGATTTCAGTATTTTTAAAATTCGGGGAATAATCCGCTGCGGCCACTAGGCTTGAAACAGCAAAAAACGCACTGCCAATAACTAAGAGTAATCCTTTAAATACATTGGCGCGATTGCGTGACATACACTTCATGTTTCTGGTTCCTCTTCCCCATCGGGTAGATCAAGGTAAATAGTAATAAGTTCATCTTCGCGCTGTACTGACATTTGCAAAGATTGAAGTTCTTTAAGCATGTTCATTGCTTCCAAAGCTTGTTGCATATCAGTTAAATCTAAGCCATTTATATCGGTAATAACATCACCTGATTTTAGGCCTGCAGCTTTAAACAACGCTGGCTTTTTACCCGGACTGACACGATATCCTGCCAATTCGCCATCAGGGCGATGGGGTGAGACTGCAATGTAATCTATAAAACTCGCGGGTTGGTTTTGTAATTCTCTACTGGCTTGAATGGCGTCTTTAGATAACGTTCGGCGTTCTGGACCTCGGACACTGACTTGTGAACGCGTGGTTGGAGCCTGACGTGGTTGCTTGGTGTTTTTATTATATTCCACACCATCTAACATCAATGTTTCATTAGTCGGGCCATTTTTAATAATTACCCTGTCGGCATACACTTCTTTTAACGATGCGTTAGTGCCTTCAATTTTTTCACCTATACCATAAGTTTGTTGTTGGTTACGGTTTTCAATTATCGCTGCTCCTTGGTCTTTTGTTGAGCTAGCGACAACACCTGTTAAGGTCAAATTAAGTCTAGTAACGGGCGCATCTGTTACTACTTTCTCTGCCACTGGTTCGGCATTATAATCGCCAAATAAATTAAGCCGTTTGATGTCTGCTAAATTTAGTTTGTTATTCGAATTCTTTTGAGCAACTGATTGCCCAGTCGAAACATTTGCTATTTTGCCGTTGTCTGAGGGTTGAGGTAATAATCGCCAAGTTAATTCTGCTGCATAAGAAAGCAGAAAAATTGCCAATAGCACCACCACCAACATATTTATTTTTTGTTGGTTTTTGACTATTTGGAGCCATAATTGATTAGCGGTATGATTAACGACTGTCATTGTCTCTCGGTGAGATGTTTAAAAAACGTAACTTGTTCATGATAACCAGTAGGAACAGGTGCTACAACTTTAATCCACCTTCGTTACAAAAAAAGCACAAATTTAAAGAGTCTAGCCTATGCAAAAAAATCTCGAAGAAAGCAAAAGCGTTCGCTTAGATAAGTGGCTTTGGGCTGCTCGTTTTTACAAAACACGCTCCATAGCCAGAGATGCGGTGCAATCTGGCAAAGTACAATATAATGGACAGCGCAGTAAACCCGGTAAAATAGTAGAGTTGGGCGCTAGTATAAAAGTTCCCCAAGGTTTTGACCTTAAAAACGTAATAGTGCTGCAAGTAAAAGATCAACGACTTGGCGCACCCCTTGCGCAATTAATGTATGAAGAAACCCAAGAAAGTGAGGCGGTACGTGCAAGTAACATAGAAGCACGTAAACTAAGCGCTTTCCATAGTCCTAAACCCGACCATCGCCCCGATAAAAAACAGCGCCGTCAAATCATTCAATTTAAGCAACAGTAATTTTAAGGTAACCCACATGGCATTTGACCAACTTCATCGATATATATTTAACAAAGCCAACGTCCGAGGTGAGATGGTGCGTTTAGAGGCCAGTTATCAAGCTATTTTGGACTCGTATCATTATCCAAAGGTTATTCAAACGCTTTTAGGGGAATTGATGGCAGCCACTAGCATGTTGACCGCTACGCTAAAGTTTGAAGGTGATATAGCCATTCAAATCCAAGGAGAGGGTGCCCTTAGTTATGCTGTAATCAACGGCACGCATAAACAAGAATTACGAGGCGTGGCTAGGTGGGATGAAACACTTGAAGAATTGCCAAAAGAGTTCAGTGAGTTGGTGAAAAAAGGGGTGTTGGTAATTACCATTACTCCAGAACAAGGTGAACGTTATCAAGGTATGGTGGCACTGGATAAACCTACCTTGGCTGAATGTATCGAAGGGTACTTCGAACAATCAGAGCAATTAGCCACTAAGGTGATTTTACGCACTCAAATGAAGAATAATAAAGGCAAAGCCTGCGGCATGTTTTTGCAAGTTTTACCCACCAGTAGTCAAACAACTAATAAAGCCGACACTGACTTTGATCACCTGAGTACGTTAACCGATACCATCAAAGATGAAGAATTATTCGAGCTACCCGCGGAAGAAATTCTGCATCGTTTGTATCATCAAGATGATCTTGAATTATATCCGGCTAATAAAGTGGTATTTAAATGTAATTGCAGCAAAGAGCGCAGCGCAACGGCACTTTCTGGATTAAGCAAAGAGGAATTGTTGGACATTGTTGCCAAAGACGGTGACATTAAAATGAATTGCCAATACTGCCATACTGAATATAGCTTTGATGCGATTGATATAGAGAGTATTCATGCGGGCACCTTTAATATTCCGGTTGGGCAGAGTTAGTCATAGAGCTGTTCAGGAATTTTTGATAATAACGATTAGCCAGGCTCAGATATGAGTAAGGAAAGTTGAGTATTTATTGAAAAAATCAGGCATGAGATAACATTAAAAGCAGCCTTTTTAATGTTTTTCATGACGTCAGTGGCCACCATCATTAGGCCCATGATGATTGAGCAAGATATCTTATTTACTTATATCGGGATATTCAATTCACTGGTGATGGGGAGCGTATATTTTTATATAAAATACACCAAACCTAAATCATGGTATCCCATGTTATTTGCCTGTGTAGGTATGTTGGTATTAACTCCTATTGCGTTTGTTTCTGGCGGAGTGAATAGTCAATTTTCTTATATTCTTCCTATTATTCCTATTTTTATTGCCTTGGTCAGTAACGCTAAATATACCTGGCTGACTGGGTTTATGGTGATCATTGTGGTGATAGGTCTGTACTTAGGCGCCCATTTTTTTACAGATTTTACTTATGAAAATGTGCCTCAGAATAAAACCGCTTCCAGAGCTTTATGGTTATGCCTAGCAGCCTTAATGAGTACTAAATTAGGTGTTGAATTTAATCGGATTTATGGTGCTTTAGGTAACAAAATTAGTGAGCAAGCCGAGACTGACTTGTTAACCGGCCTTAAAAACCGCCGTTCTGTGATGGACTTTTTACAAACTTCGATCGACCAAGCCAAAATTGAAAATAAGCGTTTGTCGGTGATGATGATAGACCTCGACCACTTTAAAACTATCAATGACTCACATGGTCATTTGGCTGGAGATCTGTGTTTAAAACAGGTTGCGCAATTGATAAAGCATAATGTACGTAATGCCAGTGATTTGGCAGGGCGGTTTGGTGGTGAAGAGTTTATTGTGGTGATAAAAGATATCGACCCACAAAAAGCTAATGACATTGCAAATAATATTCGCACTAGTATTGAACGCGCAACAATCAGTTTAAACAATAACATTGAATTAAAAGTTACCGCCACTATAGGTATTTGTACACTTAATGCTGATCAACTCTCCTCTATTGAACATTGTGTGGATTTAGCTGATAAAGCTTTATATCAAGGTAAAAAAGACGGAAGAAATCGAGTCGTAATGAACTAAGGAAGTCAATTGAGTACAAACACAAACGATTTCAAATTGCCTGAATTAAATATTATTAAGTAACTTATGTGGAGAGCAATCTCAAACAGGTTAAGATGTTTGTCATACCAATACAGCATTGAATCATATGATGAAAATTGACCTCAGCACCTGGAATAGAAAAGAACATTTTGAATTTTATTCCACGTTTAAACAACCATTTTTCAATGTGTGTGCAACGATAGATATCACTAAAACTCTAAATTATTGTAAACAAAATCAGCTATCTTTCTTTATCTGTTCTCTGTTTCTTCTCGGATACACCGCAAATCAAATAGAATCATTTAGGTTGCGCATTAACAATGGCGAAGTCGACATTCATGATGCATTGGAAATAAGTTGTACTGTGTTAAACACTGATGAGAGTTTTAGTTTTTGCGAGTTTGGCGGGATGAGTAACTTTGATTTATTTTATCAGCGGGCGGTTCAACAATTAGATAAAATAAAGAACGGTTATAAGTCTTTAACGTCATAAAATAACCTAGACAATAAAATTTTCTGTTCGGTTTTACCTTGGCTACATTTCACCAGTTTTTCTCATGCTCAAAAACAAGACGAACATGACTCAGTACCTAGAATAGTGATGGGGAAATACAAAAAGAACCACAATGAAATAGCGATGCCTGTATCCGTAGAGGTCCACCATGCACTCGTTGACGGCTTACACGTGGGCCAATACTTCGAAAAGTTACAGCATAACTTTGATCATTTCTTTGCTCAGAAAGAGAATGCCGAATCTTAAACCGTCGATGAGTTTATTTTCAGTGTTGTGGCTCTTCTGCATCATCAACTATGCCTTCAGCTCGCATGACTGGGTAACCTAAGTTCATCCAACCAAAAATTCCTTCATATAAGACGGCAGTTTTACTGTAACCCAGCTCTCTAAGCTGATTTATTACGTGTTCTGTAGCCGCTCTTGGACAGGAACAATAACCCACAATTTGCACGTCTTTGGGTAAGTCTGTTGAGTGGCCTTCTAGCTCAGTGTAATAAGGAAACGGTATCGCGCCTTTAATATGGGCTCTCTGCCAAACTGAAGCGACGCGAGTATCCAGTAATATCATTTTCTTTTTATCTTGTATGGCTTGGTACAAATCTTTAGAAGAGACATACATACCTTGGTCTAAAGTGAAATTAGGATCGTCATTTTCTGGGTTGATTACGTATTGGTCTGGCGTAGGGAGTTCGCTCAATACTATTTTTTCAGCCTTCCATCCACTCGCTCGACTGCGGATAAATGCGGTGACATTGTCGATGTCGGCTGCGGTTAGTTTCTCATTAAAAGCTAACATAGGGGTATCTTGGCGCCCATGCTCAATTGCATAACGAATAAATTCATCTTTGTTGTGGGCTAACGCCGACTGATTGCCTAAAGCGGGTGCATTAACACCTTCACCATTTACTCCGTGACACGAAGCGCAGTTTTCTTGATATACCTCTGCTCCTCTAACGATATCGCCGTCTACTGGGTTTTCAGTTAGTTTTACTCGCTGTGCACCAGACTGCCAAAATAACCAATAAGTTAAGTCCCATACTTCATCAAGTGACATGGGGCCACCCATTTCATCTAAGTAACCTCCCATGGCTGTGCCTTCTCGGCCATAGGAAATAGGGCGTAATACTGAGTGTGGTACACCGGATTCAAATAAACTTTTAGCACGTAGAGATGGTGCGTGATCATTTTTGTGTCCTTCGCGGTTTTCCCCGTGACATAAAACACAATACTTTTGATAATTGGCTTTAGCAGTTGAGGCTTGTTCGAGAGTCAGTTCACGAGGAGGGCCTTGTTTTTCATAAACTTTTTTGGCAAAAGTTATATTCGACAACACTAAGCAGGTCATTGTTAATGCCGTTAGTTTAAATAGCTTACTCATTGTATCAATCCTTTAAAAATGGAAAACTATTGGGTCAACATATCCTAACCCATTACCTGGTAACCAATAGACACTGCGGCAATTAAGCCCCCTTGCGGGTGATTTTGCAACGTAACTTTTCCTGAGTGCATATCGACTATACGTTTTATTATAGCTAAACCTAGTCCTGAACCTAAACTACCTCTAGCTTTGTCTCCTTGAGTGAAGGGTTCAAAAAGGTTCTGTATTTGATCCTCTGGAATACCGGGGCCAAAGTCGCGAATAGCGAAACATAACTGCTTGTCTTTTTTATTGTGCCGAGAAGTGATTTCGATATTGTCGCTGCCATAACGAAAGGCGTTTTCGATTAAGTTATCTAGTACTCTTTTTAAAGCCACACGTCTAATCAGTGTTTTGGGAAGCGGATCCAAATCCAAGGTGATGATATGGTTTTCTTCTATATTTCTGGCTTGTGCGGCGTCTCTTATTAAATCATTTAAATTACTTTCTTCCATACATTCTTGTTGGTCTTGGCGCACATAATCGATAAATTGGTCAATGATTTCGTTCATATCTTCAATATCGTGGACTATGCCTTCTTTTACCCAGTCTTGTGATTCAGGTAACATTTCTGACGCTAGTCTGATGCGGGTAAGAGGCGTACGTAAATCGTGTGATATACCAGCAGTCAATAAAGCCCTATCATCTTCAAGTTGTTTGATGCCTTTCGACATTTGATTAAAAGCATGGGTTACCGCGATTAATTCAGTAGAGCCTTCTTCACTCAACGGTTTTGGCACTTGCCCTCGGCCTACCAGTAAAGCTGCATCTTGCAATGCTTTTAAAGGCCTGTTCAAGCGCCGCACAAAAATCAAACTACCGCCCACACTTAGGATCCCAATCATTAATAGATAAACCAAATGTGGTGAGCCGTCACCTTGTCCTAACCCCACCATGGGAATGGTGATCCAAATATTAGGGTTCTGTGGTGGGTTGATCCAATATAAATAAGGTTCGCCATGGGTGATTCTGACTTGTGCTGGCCCCCCTAAACTGTCTGACATTTGCCGTGACCAAGATTGGTAGGGAGTGGCTTGTTCTAAACCATGTTTAATCGCATCAGATTGGGTGTACACCAGCATGCCAGTCGCTTGGTAAAACCTTGAATCGAGTTCAGGTGTTTGACTGTCAATGTCTTCAACAAAAGCCAGTTTAATTTGTGTGGCCAGCAAATTATTGATTTGTTGCACATTAGGGCTAACAAAATAAAAAGTCACCGAGACCAAAGACACGACTTGGTTGATAAACAGTAAAATACCAATCAACAAAACGGTTTGGCCAAAGGCACTTTTGGGTAGAAATTTCACTTAAGGTTACGCTGGGTTGCTTTCACCATCGGGCACAAACACATAACCCAAACCCCAAACCGTTTGTATATAACGCGGATTTGCAGGATCTTCTTCAAGCATGCGGCGTAAACGTGATACTTGTACATCGATACTTCGTTCTAGCGCACTATAATCTCGCCCTCGTGCTAAGTTCATCAGTTTGTCACGAGATAGGGGTTCTCTAGGATGAGTGACTAAAGATTTTAGCACCGCGAATTCACCACTAGTTAGTGTCATAGCTTGACCGTCAACACTCATTTCTCTTGTGCCTAGGTTAAGTGAGTACTTACCAAATTCAATTATTTGCTCTTCAAAAGAGGGGGCGCCTGGTGCTTCTATTGTTTTACGGCGCAGTACTGCCTTGATTCTAGCGAGTAATTCTCTGGGGTTAAATGGTTTGGGAAGATAATCATCTGCGCCCATTTCTAAACCAATAATGCGGTCAACTTCATCACCTTTAGCGGTTAGCATTATAATGGGGATTTCGTTTTCTTTTTGGCGTAGGCGACGGCAAATAGTCAGGCCATCTTCACCCGGTAACATCAAATCAAGCACCATAAGGTGAAAGTTTTCACGTTCTAACAATCTGTCCATTTGTTCAGAATTGCCGGCAGCTCTGACTTGAAAACCTTGTTCAACCAAGTAGCGTTCTAACAGGCTGCGTAAACGCATATCGTCATCTACAACTAATATCTTTGTTGTTTCCTGCCCCATGACCTACTCCAAAATGTGTTACATAATTACACACACTATATGTGAAAGACTGTTAATTCAAAAGGTTGCGTTTATTTCAAAGCAGGATGGATTGTTACAAAGTTTGTCATTGGCTTAAACGTCGGGAGTAGGATGGGTGTTAAAAGAATTTTTTACCTGTTAAAGCCACATACATAGCGAAAATCCCCACCAATGAATAAATGACTTCGAAAAAATTGATTTCACCCGCTGTTTGTTTAATCAGCATAGAGACAATCATGGCCGCTAGAATCAGTGATGGTATTGCGATAATACCAATCAAAATTCGAATTTTAAGAGAAAGCTTTTGTTCAGTTTTCATAAGAGCTGTTTATTTTTCACTCACCCAATCCATTTGAAAACCTGCTCGACGTTTTTTATCCAACAACTCTTCTAAAAGTGGCATTAGGATAAGTTCCATGGCCAAACCCATCTTGCCACCAGGCACCACTATTGTATTGATGCGTGACATAAAGGATCCATCAATCATTTTGAGTAGATAAGGGTAATCCACATTTTTCATCTCACGGCGAAAACGTACCACAACAAAACTTTCGTCTTGGCTGGGAATCTCTCTGGCACTGAAGGGATTAGAGGTATCAACTGTGGGTACCCGTTGAAAGTTAACATGGGTACGTGAAAATTGTGGTGTGATGTATTTAAAATAGTCGTCTAGGCTACGTACTATGCTACTCATTACAGCTTCGCGAGAATGGCCTCTGTCTGTGGTATCTCGGACAATTTTTTGGATCCACTCCAAGTTAACTATCGGTACCATGCCGACCAACAAGTCTACGTGTTTGGCTACGTCAACATCGTCGTTGGCTACACCGCCATGTAATCCTTCATAAAATAGTACGTCTGTGTTTTCAGGCAAGTCTTGCCATGGCGTGAAAGTGCCGGGCATTTGATTAAAAGGTACGGCTTCGTCAAAAGTATGCAGATATTGACGGTGTTTGCCCATTCCGGATCCAGCATATTCAGTAAACAAAGATTCAAGCATTTCAAAGTCATTCGCTTTGGGCCCAAAATAACTGATGTGTCTACCTTGTTCTTGTGCTTTGCGGATCTCAACTTCCATTTCTGGACGGGTGAATCTATGGAAGCTATCCCCTGCCACTACAGCCGCATTGACCGACAAGTTACGAAAAATATGTCGTATGGCATTGGTGGTCATCGTTGTACCTGCACCAGACGAACCAGTGATAGCGATTATGGGGTGTTTTACTGACATTCAACGCACTTTGCTTGCTTAATGGATGTCATTTATAAGCAAGCTAGGCACACTGGTCAAGTGTTAGTTCCTTTTTAGCGATTTTAATCACCCCGAAAATAGCCTCTGGTTTGACTTTAAGCTGTCATTCGGCATTATTGGGTTATGCAAATTATTATCTTTGACACCGAATTCACTGCTTGGGAAGGATCGACACAACGTAATTGGTCTCTTGATTGGGAACATAGAGAGATTATTCAAATTGCCGCAGTGAAAGTCGATTTAAATCCAAATGGTGCACAAGTTATTTCTAGTTTTAATACCTTAGTGAAACCGGTCATCAATCCAATTTTAAGTGATTATATTATTCAACTAACAGGTATAGAACAGCATGTTTTAGAGGATATGGGCGTCGATTATCAAGCCGCTTTGTTGCAACTTTATTCCTTTTGTTCGCAAGGTACATTACCTTGTTATTCTTGGGGTAATGACAAACGTGTATTGATTGATAATTGTTTACTTAATGGAATTCAGATGCCTGATTTTTCGGCTGATTTTTATAATTTACATGGCATAGCCCGTGAGGCAAAAATTGATGGCGCGCATTTATGCAGTGGTGAATTGGCCAGTCATTTAGGTTTAGATCTGCATGGGCATATTCACAACGCTTTGTATGACGTGCGTAGCATCGCGTTGGCGCTTAATCAATGGATGGAAAGGGGGTTGTTAAAACCGTCATTATTTCAGACAAAAAACGCTATTCATTAGTTTTTGCTGGGACTATCACGAAATAAAACTGGTGAAGCTTGGGTCTTATCGTGTTCAATTACGGCATAAATGACTAAATCTACAACATTGACATGTCCACGTGTGCAATCAATGTTTCCAACCAAAGGATAAAACCAAATGAATCTTAAACGAGGCATACTGCTCGTCACTATTGCCATGATGATTGCTGCTTTTTTTATTTTTGATATAGGCCAGTATCTAACTCTCGAGAGTTTAAAGGCGCATCAACAAGATTTGGCTGAATACATTCAGTCAAATTGGTTGCAGGCATTCATTATTTATTTTGTAATTTACGTGACCGCTACAGCGCTTAGTTTGCCAGGGGCGATTATTTTAACCTTAGGCGCGGGTGCCTTATTTGGTTTAGGTTTTGGATTACTATTAGCGTCTTTTGCTTCTACTATCGGCGCAACACTGGCATTTTTGGTGTCACGATTTCTACTTAGAGATTGGGTTAAATCGACTTTTTCAGAGCGTATCAAAGCAATCGATAAAGGTGTTGAAAAAGACGGACCTTTCTATCTATTAAGTTTGCGCTTAGTGCCTATTTTCCCCTTTTTTGTTATCAACTTAGTGATGGGTGTGACCAGTATCAAAACGGTCACCTATTATCTTGTTAGCCAAGTGGGCATGCTTATTGGTACTGCGGTTTATGTTAATGCTGGTACTCAATTAGCCGAGATTGAGGCGGTTTCTGATATCGCTTCCAAAGAATTGATTTTATCTTTTGTTTTATTAGGAATTTTCCCCATTATTGCCAAATTGATTTTAAATTTCATCAAACAAAAACGGGTTTACAAAGGCTGGAAGAAACCAAAAACCTTTGACCGTAATATGGTGGTGATTGGTGCCGGTTCTGCAGGATTGGTAACCGCTTATATCGCAGCAGCAGTAAAGGCATCGGTAACCTTAGTAGAAAAACACAAAATGGGTGGCGACTGCCTCAATACCGGTTGTGTGCCTTCAAAAAGTCTATTACATGCCAGTAAATTAGCTCATACCCATAAAGTATCTGCCAATGCTGGTGTGACTTACCAAGCGCCAGAAGTAGATTTTAAAGCGGTAATGAGTCAAGTACACAGCGTGATCAAAACAATAGAGCCTCACGATTCTATCGAACGTTATGAGTCCCTTGGAGTAAAAGTAGTAACTGGTAGCGCAACTATTGTCTCACCATGGCAAGTTGATATTCAAACTGCAGATGGGGTGCAATCACTCACCACTAAAAATATTGTCATTGCTACAGGTGCCAGTGCATTTGTGCCACCTATTCCGGGTTTGCAGGATATTGATTACCTAACAGCCGATAACTTATGGGATTTAACCGAACAACCTAAACGTTTAGTCGTGTTAGGTGGTGGGCCGATTGGTAGTGAATTATCCCAAGCATTTGGTCGCTTAGGCACACAAGTGACGCAAGTAGAAATGTTGCCCCAATTACTGGCTAAAGAAGACCCAGATGCAGCGCAGTATTTGTATGAACAATTAATCCAAGATGGCGTTGATGTACGATTAAATACTAAAGCCACCGCCATTGAAAATACAGCTGAAGGTAAGTTTATTGTTTTGGAAAAAGACGGTAAACAAGAAAAATTACCCTTTGATGAGATTTTGATTGCTGTGGGTAGAATGGCTAACTTAAAAGGTTTTGGTTTAGAAAAACTAGGGATTGAAACCAATCGAGTGGTAGTGACCAATGAGATGTTACAAACTAAATACCCGAACATATTGGCCGCTGGTGACGTCGCAGGTCCCTACCAGTTTACCCATACCGCGGCTCATCAGGCTTGGTATGCTGCGGTAAATGCGTTATTTAGACCCTTTAAAACCTTCAAAGTCGACTATCGGGTTATTCCGTGGGCCACATTTACTGATCCTGAAATTGCCACTGTGGGTTTAAACGAGCAAGCGGCAAAAGAGCAAAATGTAGAATACGAAGTCACACGTTATGATATTGGCGGTTTAGACCGAGCCTTAGCTGATGATCATGCCCGTGGTTTTGTTAAAGTGCTGACGCCTCCTGGTAAAGATAAAATACTTGGCGCCACTATTGTCGGGGCACATGCTGGAGAACTTATTGCAGAGTTTGTCTTAGCGATGAAATACAACCTCGGTATGAATAAACTTCTCGGTACTATTCACATTTACCCAACTATGGCTGAAGCCAGCAAATACGCCGCGGGTAACTGGAAAAAAGCCCATACACCTGAAAAGTTGCTAGCCTTTGTAGAACGTTTCCATAAATGGCGACGTTCATAAGTGATGGGAAGATTAATTGATGGGAAAATCCTAGTTTGTTTATTTGCAGCCTTGTTTTTGATGAGTGCTTCTAAGGTGCAGGCATTTGACCATCAGCACCAAATGTTGACGCAGGTGCTGAACGAAGTAGTCAAGTTGTCGCCTAATAAAAAACAAACACGGGTCAATTATGCTCAGCTTTTTAAGCAGCCTGAACCGTTAAACCAATATTTGGCGCAATTATCTTCAGTCAAGCAAAGTGAATATCAGTTATGGACGAACGATGAACAACTGAGCTTTTTGATCAATGCCTATAACGGTTTTACCTTACAGCTGATTATTCAGAACTACGCTAAGTTTCAATCTGGCAAAGTAGAGTCAATTAAAGACTTAGGCAGTTTTTTTTCTAGCCCATGGAAACAATCTTTTTTTACTCTGCTTGGTAAAAAGCGTCATTTAGATAATATCGAACACGATATGATCCGCGTGTGGTTTGAGCGCCCACGTATACATGCGGCCTTAGTCTGTGCCGCAGTGAGTTGTCCGCCATTGAGAAACCAAGCTTTTGTTGCTGATAAACTGGAGCAGCAGTTAGACGATCAAATGACTCAGTTTTTATCGGATGATCAACGTAACACTATTAAGTTAAGCGATAATCGTGTGTATCTTTCGCCTATTTTTAAATGGTACGGCGAAGATTTTGAGAAGGGGCAGCAAGGATTTATAAACCTTAAAGACCTAATTAAAGTTTATCAAACTGATATGGCCGACGATCCTCAGCAACTGACTTGGTTGCAAAAACAAGACTTTGACATTCGTTACCTAGACTATGATTGGCGGTTAAATGACATCTCTACTTTTTAAGGGAATGGTTAGCAGTTTTGTTGTCTGTTGGTTGCTTTTGTCTGCCACTACGGCAAGTGCTAATCCCCAGTTAAAACCGGTTACTACTGTCCAAGAGAGCAGTGCCCAGTGGCAACAAACCTTAAACGCAGCAAAAGGACAAACGGTCTATTTTTACGCTTGGGGTGGTTCAAAGCCGGTGAACGACTATCTACGTTGGGCAACACGAGAAATTGCCCAGCAATATGGCATTCGACTCATGCACGTTAAAGTCACCGACCCATCTGAGCCTGTGTCACGGCTTACCGCTGAAAATGGTCGCACTAGTGCCATTGATTTAATGTGGGTCAACGGAGAGAATTTTGCTTATCTCAAACAGCAGGGTTTTCTGCTTGGTAATTTGTGGTCTGCTATTCCTAATGCTGCTTTTTTAGCGGTAGAGCATTTACCTATCACAGTTGATTTTGGTGAGCCGATGGATGGTTTTGAAGTGCCTTGGGGTATTGGCCAGTTTAATTTAATTGCAGAAAGTCAGGTTTACCCACAAGCAAAAATCAGTGCGCAATCCTTGTTAAATATTAGTCAAGCCAATGCCAACACAGTAACTTACCCAAGGCCACCGGAATTCCATGGCACTACCTTTTTAAAACAGTTGTTGGTTGATTTAAGCAAAGCAGATCCCCGCCTTTACCAGCTAGCAACACTGCCTGCCCAAGAAGCGTTATTACCTCTTTTATGGCAATACCTAGATCGACTTCACCCGCATTTGTGGCAACAAGGAAAAGCGTTTCCAAGTTCAGCAGCAGAACAATTGTTGTTGTACCAACAAAAAAGACTGTCAATGGCCGTGAGTTTTAACCCAAATCAATGGGTAAAAGAAAAAAGTAGCCAACAAATTTCTGAGTCGAGTCTTAGGCGTTATTTTTCTGATGGCGCGATAACTAATAGCCATAACCTTGCCATTCCTAAATCCGCACCCAGCCCAAATGCAGCAAAAGTAGTGATCAATTTTATGTTGAGTGAAAAGGCGCAGCAAGAAAAATTCACCGGGGTGTGGGGTGATCCATCAGTGATCCGCTCTTTGTTGAATGATAAAGCCACTATGCCTGCCCATCCCGAATTACACAGTTCATGGCATGTGCTTATTGAGAAAACATGGCAGCAACGATACGGCGGGTAGTGTGTATGATGCCGACAGCGCGAATACAGAAAATAGCGCTAACCAGCGGATGGTTTCTGATAGCTTTGATTTCTTTATTGCCAATATTGGGCATTGTTGTTGGGTTGTGGCCACCTGAGCAGATTTCATTTGCTGATGTTAAACCTTTTTTAGCCTACCAAGGTTTAGCTTCTTCGATATTCATGACCCTATTCAGTGCGATATTTAGCACATTACTCTCCTTGTATATTGCCTTTATGGTGTATAGCCAAGTACATCTAAGTCGACGTTTTCAATCCTATGAAAAGTACCTTGCGCCACTTTTGTCTTTACCCCATCTAGCGATCGCCTTAGGACTCGTATTTTTGTTCAGTGATGGCAGTTTGTTTTTTGCCGATTCGGGATTACCGCGCAAAGGTTTGTCTACTCTTATTCTGGCCATAGTCATCAAAGAAGTGCCTTTTTTCCTCTTGATCCTCAGTGCAATTGGCCGCCAGTTACCGATTAAATATTGGCTATTGCAGGGCAACGCTTTGGGTTATCAAAATTATCGTTGCTGGTGGTTTTTGGTGTTTCCGGCCCTACTTAAACAATCCCGCTTAGCCTTGCTGGCTGCTACCGCTTATACCCTATCGGTAGTCGATATCAGTCTGTTGGTGGGGCCGAATATACCAGAGCTATTTGCCGTGTCGGTTTATCGTTGGCAAACCAGTTTTGCTACAGGTGATCAGTCTCTAGCCTTTTGGGCCAACGTGTTATTACTGATGTTGCTAGCGGTGTCGGTATGCATTTTATATGCACACGAAAAACTTGCACACGCTGGATGTAAGGCGTTAGCAACCAAAGGTAGCCGCTTTTACATAGGCAGAATCAATCCAGCATTTAAACTTTGGTTACCTATGTTAGGTCTGCTAACGGCCATGATGGTGGTGGTATTTGTGTTATGGTCATTCGGCTTAAACTCCCAAAACAACAGCTTGGTTTTAACACAGCTACACACCAGATTATGGCAAGATGAATGGCTATTTTTTGAATTGCCATTACAAAATTCATTGTTGATAGCGTTATGCTCAGGCGTTCTAGGAATCGCTTTTGCTTTATTAGCGTTGGAGTTACAACGACAAAAAGGTCGTTACTGGCCTGATTATTTTTGGTTGTTAGCCATCATTTTACCTCAGCTAAGCATGGTTTTAGGCTGGCAGGTTATGCATATTTGGGCGCAAGGTGGTTATCATAGTGGTTGGATTGTTTTGTCACACTTACCTTTTACTTTTGCCTATTCATATCTTGTACTGAAAGGCCCGTTTCAGAATGTTGAATCACGATATGAGTTGTTGGCTGCAAGTTTTGGTTACTCAGTTTGGCAAAGCTGGTGGTTGGTGCGTTTTAGGCTGTTGCTTCCGGTTGTGTTTACGGCATTTGCCATCGCTTTTTCCGTCAGTATTGCCCAGTACATCCCCACTTTAATGATTGGGGCGGGACGGGTCACCACTATTACTACCGAGGCTTTGACAATTGGTACGGGTAGTCAGCAAGATCTAATAGCCTTATATGTATTACTACAATCTGTTTTACCTTTTATGGCATTTTTAATAGCCGCATTATTGGCTCGTAGATTTCGAGGAAGTATGGGAGAGGCCAAAATAGGAGAAGAGCGTGTTAGACATTATTGATTGCCAAATTAGCGCTAAAACATGGAAAATCAGCTTACCGGATATTCATGTGGATAAAGGCGAATTACTGGTGATAACCGGGCCTAGTGGTATCGGTAAATCAACCTTATTACATTGGTTATTAGGCAATAAACCACAACATGTGTTGATTGAAGGTCAGGTAGTGCTTTCAGGCTCGAATATTACTGACCTCGCTATTGAACAAAGACGTGTTGGGTTATTAATGCAGGATGTATATCTATTCCCCCATTTAAATGTACAAGACAATATTTGTTTTGCCTTACCTAAAAATCCGCAGCGCTCCTCTAAAAAACAAAGACGCGCCGTGGCTATGGATATGCTTGAACAAATTAACTTGGCTCATCTTGCCAGCCGTTTTCCGCAAAACCTCAGCGGTGGTGAACGATCACGAGTAGGTTTAATCAGAGCTTTAGCCAATCAACCACAGGTGATGTTACTTGATGAACCATTTGCGGCATTAGATCCCAGCACTCGAGAACAAATGGGGCGTTGGGCTTTTCAACAATTGGCCGAGCAAAACATCCCTAGTGTGATGGTGTCACATGACGTAGAAGATATTCCTGCTTCAGCAAAACAATTATGTTTGGCTGATTATTATCGAGCTATCAATCATGATTGACCCCTTGTTAAATAGGCTGCTCAGGCCATCATTAGCGTTAGTGGCTAAACCATTGGTTCACTTTGGTATTTCCGCCAACCAAGTGACTATTTTTGGTTTTGTACTTGGCATGTTGGCTGTGCCAGCCATTATTACTGAACACTTTACTCTGGCTTTGATTTTGATATTGATTAACCGTGTAAGTGACGGTTTAGATGGTGCAGTAGCTCGGCAAACTCAAACCACAGATGCAGGTGGTTTTTTAGATATTAGTTTGGATTTTATTTTTTATTCCGCCATTCCTTTTGCGTTTATTGTGAGTCACCCTGAGCAAAACGCCTTAGCGGGTAGCCTTTTAATGTTGTCATTTACCGCAACCGGTAGTTGTTTCTTAGCTTTTGCCATCATGGCCAGCAAACACAATATCGACAACCCGCAGTATCCAAATAAAAGTATGCATTATATGGGCGGTTTAGCCGAAGGTTTTGAAACCATAGTAGTGTTGTGTTTGTTTTGTTTGTTGCCCGAGCACTTTGTGCCTATAGCTTTGATTTATGCTGCTGCTTGTTGCATAACTGCTGGAGTGAGGATAGTGACGGGATACCAAACCCTTAAAAGCGTAGATTAATGGCCAATAGCGCGAATGACCGCTCCCACTTTGGTAAGTACGAACGATCATTCTTGGCTGTGGATTAGCTGGCTAGTTTTGTAGCAATCCAGTCATTCACTTTTGTTTCTACTACGTTAAGTGGCAGTGGACCATATTTTAGGATTTCATCATGGTATTCACGAATGTCGAACTTATCGCCTAATTTTGTTTTGGCCATAGTGCGTAGCTCTAGAATTTTAAGCATGCCTATTTTGTATGCCGTTGCTTGTGATGGCATAACAATATGACGCTCTACCATTTTCACTCCGTCTGATACTGCATTGGGTGTGTTCTCGGTGTAATAAGCAATGCCCTGTTCACGGGTCCACTTTTTAGCATGGATACCTGTATCCACTACTAAGCGGCACGCGCGCCATAATTCCATGGCCAAACGACCGAAGTCAGAATAGGGGTCTTGGTAAGCACCAAATTCTTTGGGTAGGTATTCTGAGTAAAGTCCCCAACCTTCACTGTAAGCGGTATATCCGCCAAATTTTCTAAACTTAGGCACATCTTGCAGTTCTTGTTGAATCGACAGTTGCATGTGATGGCCTGGAATACCTTCGTGATAAGCAAGGGCTTCCATTTGATAAGTTGGC
The DNA here is from genome assembly GCF_913020055.1 of uncultured Paraglaciecola sp. Taxonomy (GTDB): domain Bacteria; phylum Pseudomonadota; class Gammaproteobacteria; order Enterobacterales; family Alteromonadaceae; genus Paraglaciecola. Next base: position 33,382 of record NZ_CAJWCF010000028.1, read on the forward strand.
ATGGCTTTCATGTCGTATAGGTTGGCGTAATACAAGCCTGGGCGTGTGCCGTCTTCTGATGGGCGTTGATAAAACGCTTTACCAGCTGATTGTTCACGAAACGCTTCTACCGCTTTTACATTGAGTTCCGCTTTAGGCTTTGTGATAAACATGCCATCAAGTTTTAGTTTCATGTCGTCAATTAAGGCTGTGGCCTCACGTAAATAACGGGCTTTACCTTCATCAGTATTGGCGTAATAAAATTGATCGTCATCGCGCATAAATTGCATAAAGGCTTGCAAGTCACCTTCGAAGTTGACCTTGTCTTTGATGACACGCATCTCATCGTGAATACGCGCGACTTCTGTTAATCCTATGTCATGGATTTGTGCAGCAGTAAGGTTTGTGGTGGTGGTGCGTTTAAGCGCTACATTGTAAAAGGTATCGCCGTCTTTCCACTTCCATACACCGTCGTCTGTAGTGGCCTTGGTTTCAAGCTCTGTTAAGTGTGCCACCAATTTTTGGTAGGCTGGTTTGACTGCGTTGTTTAGCGCTAAAGTCGCTGCATCAAGCAACTTGGTTTTGTTTTCGTCAGTTAACTGACTGCCTTCTTTTTCACTAAGAGTCTGCAATTTTTTAGTGAAATCTGCCAATAAAGCGCTGGGCTCGCCATCGTCAAAAGGCGCTCCTTTAATGATGTTTTTGCTGTCGCGAATAACATGTGGGAACACAAATTTAGGTGGAATGATATTGGCAGCTGTGCGCGCTTCAATATTGGTAATTAATTGTTCAAATAATTTTGGCACACCCTCTAAACGCGCAATGTAGTTTTCCGCATCTTGGACTGAGTTGACTCTGTGTTGATTAATTAACAAAGAAACGACACCAGAATGACGGCCAAACATTTGATTAATTGGGTAATTGTACAAACGCCACTTATTATCGGCAATCTCATTTTCCATTGATTGAACCAATAGGTCGTAGCTTAATGCCGTGGCTGGATCCAGTTTGCTGCGATCAAAAGCCTGTAGTTCAACCAGCTGTTGCTTAGTGAATTCCATAGACTCATTTGCATAAGCCTCTGATAAATCGTTCCATTCATCAGCACGCTCTTTACGTCCAAGAGAAGTTAGATATTCAGGGTAACGAGCCACTGATTCTTCAAATACGCGCTCAAAAAAGGCATTGACGCGCTGTGATTCTGAAGTCGCTGTTGCAACAGGCGTTTGTTTAGCAACGGTTTCAGACGTTGGATTGGTGGTTTGTTCGGATGATGGAGTACATGCTGAAAACAGGACTGCAGCAACGGCGGCTGCACAATAAGATTTTAACAAAAGGGTTACCTTGAATAATTTAGATCCTTTTAGAATAAACGCCATGACTAACCGATGCAATACCACTTGGGTTTAGTGGCTTAATTTACAAGTTGAATGGATTATTTGGGTGGGTGCTTAAAAGGCATCAACAACAAAGCTTTCAGACTAGTATTGGCTTTAGGACTTGAATACTCTTTTAGTCCCAATTTAATACCATCATCACCGTTCTTAGCATCGGCGATATAACTACCAAATAACCTGTCCCAAATTGATAAATTAAAACCAAAATTGCTGTCCGTTTCTGACACAACTTGGCTGTGATGAATACGATGCATGGCTTGGGTTACGATAAACATTCTCAAAAACCTGTCTACCTTAACCGGAAGTTTGATATTGCTATGATTGAAAATCGCCGTGGCATTAAGTACTACTTCAAAAATTAGGATGGCCAACACCGGTGCTCCCAGCAATATTACGGCAGCAATTTTTACTACTAAACTCAGGGCAATTTCGATTGGGTGAAAACGTAATCCTGTTGATGCGTCGAGATGGGGGTCTGCATGGTGAACTCTATGAATTCGCCAAAGCATTGGAACACGATGAAAAACGCGATGTTGCCAGTAAATCAAACAATCAAACAACAATACTGAGATAGGTACACTTAGCCAAAGCGTCACTGAAATATTATTCCACACGCCTATCTGGTTATTTTGTGCATAGATAGCAATGGCCGCCAAACCTGTGGGTATGATTAACCTCGCTACCAATGCACCGAGTAAAACCATAGAAAAGTTGCTAAACCAGCGTTTACTAGCGCTAACAGGCGACAGACGATTGGGTTTTAGGTTTTCCCAAAGCATCATTATGGCCAGTACTGTTATGAAAACCCCTAGCCTAATCCACGTATCATTAATCATAGTCAGTGATGGTTACCCTTTAGATGAATCAATTAGGAATATAGTTTTAACTTCTATATTATCATTGAGTTAATAAATCACAGGTCATTTTATTTAAAGGACATTATTTTTATGAAAATTCTTACATTACTTGCAGGCGTATTGGCTTTATTATTATTGCTACTTTCTGGTCCACTATATCAGGCTGAAATACTGGGCCTTATGAATGCATTTTTTGCTATGCGAATTGCACTAATTTTAGGTGCAGTGGCGATTGTGTTGGCATTAATTCAAGTCATTTTTATGCGTAAAACTATCTCTTGGCCTGCTACTGGAGTGGCCGTCTTATGTGCTGCAATAGCGGTTTTCATGCCTCTTAGCATGATGAATAAAGCTAAATCAGTGCCGCCCATTCACGATATCACTACAGACTTAGTTAACCCGCCAAAATTTGTTGCCATTTTACCACTGCGAGCAGATGCGTCTAACCCCGCTGAGTATCAAGGTGAAGAGATAGCAAAACAACAACGCGAAGCCTATCCTGAATTACAAACACAAAAATATCAGAAAACATCAGACCAAGTATTTGATGCCGCGTTAGCTGCAGTTAAAGATATGGGCTTAGAAGTGGTTAACTCTGACAAAACCAGTGGTTTGATTGAAGCCTATGATACGACTACTTTTTTCGGCTTTATTGACGACGTAGTTATCCGCATTCAAAGCGAAGGTCAAATGACTATGCTCGATGCTCGCAGCAAATCACGTGTCGGTATGAGTGATATAGGCAAAAATGCTGAACGTCTTAATGCTTTAATCGCTGGGGTTAAAACAAACCTAAACTAATTTTTGTAGTATGCCTGCCTTTAGCTAAAAGGCAGGTAGTTCTCCCATACAAAATAGTCGTTTTTGTATTCTGTTAAACATCTATTTGAAAGTCTGCGCTTTTAAATTGATACGATGTTTAGAGCAGTATTTTCGTTATACTATGAACCAAAATGTCTTCGTCAGTCGTATAGGGTCAATAGTTTCTATGGAAAATTTTAATGACTAAGTTAAACGAAACAACAATCAAACAAGTTGTCGAAGGTATGCCGACCTCCGATGGTGCAGGTGTGAAATTAAAAAGAGTGTTAGGGCAACCTGCGCTGCAAAGATTGGATCCCTTTTTGATGTTAGATGAGTTTGGCTCAGAAGAAGCGCAAGATTACATTGCAGGTTTCCCAAAACATCCACACAGAGGATTTCAAACCGTTACCTATATGCTCAATGGTAAAATGGGTCACAAGGATTCTGTAGGGAACGAGGGACTAATCGAAGATGGCGGCTTGCAATGGATGAATGCGGGTAAAGGTATTATTCATGAAGAAATGCCGCTGCAAATTGAAGGTAAAATGCGCGGTTTTCAATTATGGGTAAACTTACCTGCAAATGAAAAAATGTCAGAGCCCGGTTACCAAGATATCCCAACCGCAAACATACCAGAATTAACCAATGATAATGGTTCACTAATAAGGGTATTAGCTGGCAATTACCACGACCAAGAAGGTGCGGTTACTACTCAAGCGGTTAAACCACAGTTTTTTGATTTTCACCTAGTGGCAAATGAGACACTGACTTTGGCTACTCAAAGTACCCATAATGGCTTTTTGTATGTTTATGAGGGTGAAGTAGATATTAGCGGTAAAACCCTTAAAAAGGGCCAGTTGGGTGTATTGGATTTTGCTGACCAATTAACCTTAAAAACTGACGATGCTGCAAGGGCGATTTTTGTGAGTGGCGAGCCAATCAACGAACCCGTTGTGCAATATGGACCGTTTGTGATGAACACTGAAGAGGAAATTAATCAGGCACTTCGTGATTTTCAGCAGGGTGTTTTGGCTTAGTTAGATTGGTTAGCTTAACTGCTTTTTGAGGGAAATAAAAAAAGCGCCTAAGCGCTTTTTTTCTCACTAAATAGCCGATTTTAGTTAGCTGTTTTGCTCACGGTCAATCGCACGATAAGCAATATCATCACGATAAAACATGCCGTTCCAGCTAATAGTTTTAGCCAGCTTATAAGCGTTTTGTTGGGCTTCGGTGACCGTGTTACCTAGGGCAGTAGCACAAAGTACGCGTCCGCCATTGGTGGTGACTTTGCCATCTATATTTTTGGTGCCAGCATGGAACACTTTGCTGTTGGCATTGCCAAGTTCTAAACCGTTGATCACATCACCTTTGTCGTAACTGCCTGGATAACCGCCAGCAGCAAGTACTACGCCTACAGCAGCTCGGGTATCAAATGCAGCTCGAATTTGGTTAAGTTTTCCATCAATGGCGGCTTCTACCAACTCAATTATGTCTGACTGCAAACGCATCATGATAGGTTGAGTTTCAGGGTCGCCAAAACGGCAGTTGTACTCAATCACTTTAGGCGTGCCATCGGCCATGATCATCAAACCGGCATATAGAAAACCTACATAAGTATTGCCTTCAGCAGCCATGCCTTTGACCGTTGGGTAAATCACTTCTTCCATTACCCGTAGGTGGATATCTGGTGTGACAACTGGTGCGGGTGAATAAGCACCCATACCACCAGTGTTAGGACCAGTATCACCGTTGCCAACACGTTTGTGATCTTGGCTGGTGGCAAAGGGTAAAACATTTTCACCATCAACCATCACAATAAAGCTGGCTTCTTCGCCGTCAAGAAACTCTTCGATAACCACGCGGCTGCCAGCTTCACCAAAAGCGTTACCCGCTAACATGTCTCGAATAGCATCTTCTGCTTCGGTCAATGTCATGGCCACAATCACACCTTTACCTGCGGCTAGCCCGTCAGCTTTAACAACAATAGGCGCGCCTTTTTCTCGGACATAGGCAATGGCTGGTTCAATTTCGGTAAAGTTTTGGTAGTCAGCAGTGGGAATATTGTGACGTTCTAAAAAGTCTTTGGTAAAGGCTTTTGAACCCTCAAGTTGCGCTGCAGCTTGAGAAGGTCCAAATATTCTTAATCCTTTGGCTTGAAACGCATCCACTACGCCTAACACTAGTGGTACTTCTGGGCCCACTATGGTTAAGTCTATTTGGTTTTGTTCTGCAAAGGCTACCAAGGCTGGTACGTCTTCTGCACCCACATCAACATTGGTCAGTTTGTCTTCCAGTGCTGTGCCGGCGTTACCTGGTGCTAAAAATACTTGGGATACTTTTGCCGATTGCGCGGCTTTCCAAGCTAGTGCATGTTCGCGACCACCGCCGCCAATAATCAGTACATTCATAGGGTTTGTTATTCTTTAGTTTTTTATTTAGGGCTTAACAAATTTAAGTGTCATACGTGTGCTTTCACCGATAGCTAAATATTTAGCTCGGTCTTTTTCGCCTAGTGCTAAGCTTGGTGGTAATGTCCAAACACCTCGCTCATGATCAGACGAATCTAATGAGTTGAGGTTAATATCACTCTCAGCGACTAAGGTTAAGCCGGCTTTTTGCGCAGCGGAAATGACTGCTGATTGTTTCATGTAACCCGAACTTTTTTGCATTTCATCAGACGCTGATTCTGGCAATTTGTGTTCAACCACGCCCACTATGCCGCCTTTTTTAAGGGCTTTAGCAAAACTGCTAAAAGCTTGTACTAAGCCTTCTTGTCCACCATCCATATACCAATTGTGCACATTGCGAAAAGTTAACACTCGGTCTAAAGAACCAGCAGGTGCAAAGTCCGGTGCCTTTTTGTGATGAAACGCTGTGACTTTAACATTCTTATAATTTGGGTGTGTAGCGACCGTTTTGTTAAAACCATCTAACAGGCGTGGGTAATAACTTGGTGCACCTTCATACAAGTAAAAATGGGCTGCATAAAACTGGCCTTTGTCTTTTAAAAGAGGGGCAAGAATGCCACTGTACCAACCGCCACCGGGTGAGATTTCTGCCACCGCCATATCTGACTGAACATCGAAGAAACGTAAGGTTTGTTGAGGATGACGATATTCATCTCTAGAACGCTCTTTAATTGGGCGGCTTTCATTGTTAACCGCATCGCTAAGTGCGTCAGCAAATACTAGAGGTGAACTAAGTAAAGATAGGGCAATAGCAACTTTTAAGGTTCGTTTAAACATAATATTCTCTCATTTAGGTAAAATGGATTTGAATAGATTGTAACGGTATTGCGTGTCATAGGTAACAAAAACCGGAGTCAATATTTTGCGTGATGACTCCGGATTTTAAGTTACACTATTAGTGTTTAAAATGACGCATGCCAGTGAAGACCATGGCAATACCATGCTCATCTGCTGCATCAATAACTTCTTGGTCACGCATTGAACCACCCGGCTGAATAATTGCACTGATACCAGCAGCAGCTGCAGCGTCAATGCCATCACGGAACGGGAAGAATGCATCAGAAGCCATTACCGAACCTTGCACTTGCAATCCTTCGTCAGCAGCTTTTATACCGGCTATTTTAGCTGAGTAAACACGGCTCATTTGACCCGCGCCCACACCAATTGTCATGCTGTCATTGCAGTACACAATCGCGTTTGATTTAACGTATTTGGCTACTTTCCAAGTGAACATCAAATCTTTTAATTGTTGTTCAGTGGGCTGTATTTTAGTGACCACTTGTAGTTCGTCTTCTTCAACCATACCAAAATCATGGTCTTGGACTAATAAACCACCGTTAACTCGTTTGAAGTCATGGCCTTCAGTTAACTGACCTTGCCACTCGCCGCACGCTAATAGACGCACGTTTTTCTTAGCAGACACCACTTCTACAGCCGCGTCACTAATAGACGGGGCGATTATCACTTCTACAAATTGACGGTCAACAATAGCTTGCGCTGTAGCTGCATCAAGTTCGCGGTTAAAAGCGATAATGCCACCAAAGGCAGACGTAGGGTCGGTTTGATAAGCGCGATTGTAGGCGCTTAGGATGTCATCACCTAAGGCTACACCACAAGGGTTGGCGTGTTTAACAATGACACAAGCCGGTACATCAAATTCTTTTACACATTCAAGTGCTGCATCGGTATCGGCAATATTGTTGAACGATAATTCTTTGCCTTGAAGCTGAGTAGCTGTGGCAACAGATGCTTCTTGAATAACATTTTCAACATAAAAAGCGGCACTTTGATGGCTATTTTCACCGTAACGTAAGTCTTGTTTTTTAGTGAACTGCATATTGTAAGTGCGCGGGAATTCGCTGTGCTGATGACCACAGTCTGTTGCACATTCACTTGATTCAATCATGGCACCAAAGTAGTTGGCAATCATGCCATCGTATTCAGCAGTGTGTTCAAATGCGGCAATGGCTAAGTCAAAACGTGTGGTTTTGGTCACCGAATTATTGTTTGCCTGCATCTCTGCAGTGACGCGGGCATAATCTTTGGCGTTAACCACAATAGTGACATCATTATGGTTTTTAGCAGCGGCGCGGACCATAGTGGGACCACCGATATCGATATTTTCAATCGCGTCTTCTAAGCTGCAATCGTCATTAGCAACAGTCGCTGCAAATGGGTACAAGTTGACTACTACTAAGTCGATAGGTTGAATGTTGTTATCAGCCATTACTTGTTCGTCTACGCCACGGCGAGCCAGAATGCCACCATGAATTTTTGGGTGTAATGTTTTTACTCGCCCGTCCATTATTTCTGGATGACCGGTGTAATCTGAGGCTTCAATAACGGTTAGGCCATTATCACTGAGTAATTTTGCGGTGCCGCCAGTAGATAATAGCTCAACACCTTGGCTAGCCAAGAATTGGGCAAACTCAAGTAAGCCGGATTTATCAGATACGCTTAACAGGGCGCGACGAATTGGTGTTGCAGGTAAGTCTTGTTGCATGTTTGTTCCATGTTTATTCCACTATTTTAGTGGCGAAGATTTGGCAATTTAATTCGTATGGTTGTTTGTGGACTATTTGGTCATGGTCAACACAAACAAAAAGAGCACCATATAGGTGCTCTTTACTTTAGGACAAAAACCTTAGTTCATGCCGTACTGTTTTAGTTTCTTACGCAAAGTACCACGGTTGATACCAAGCATAATTGACGCTTTAGTTTGGTTGCCGCGGGTGAAAGTCATTATTTCTTCTAACATTGGCGCTTCAACTTCGGCCATGACTAGCTCATACAAATTTTCGATATTAGTGTTATCAAGTTGTTTTAAGTACTTGTTTACCGCTTGTTTAACAGAATCGCGAAGAGGCTTTTGAGCCTGAGTTTGCGAAGGAGTCGTTACCGTAGTGGTAAATGGAGAAGTTACATTTTGTTCGAACATATACAATCTTGCTCTTTAAGTTAGTCATATTAAGCAGCAGGTGAAACCGGTTCGCCTGCCAATTTATCAAAGTACATAGTTAACACATCAAGTTGCTGTCCTGCATCTTCGATGGCGTTAAACTTTGCACGGAACAGCCTTTGCTGGTCGTGTTCGGCCAAATACCAACCCACATGTTTGCGGGCAATTCTGCATCCCATAAAATCACCGTAAAACTGGTGAACATTAGCGACGTGTTCAAGCAATACTTCGCTCACTTCGTCAATGCTGGGCGCAGCCAGTAGTTGGCCAGTTTGCAGATAGTGCAATATCTCTCGAAAAATCCAAGGGTGACCTTGAGCTCCGCGACCGATCATTAGCGCATCTGCTTCGGTATACTCCAAAACGTGCTTAGCTTTCTGCGCGCTTGTTATATCGCCGTTGGCAACAACAGGTATCGACACAGCTTGTTTAATAGCCTTAATGGTGTCGTATTCTGCGTCGCCTTTGTACATACAGGCTTTGGTGCGACCATGCACCGCCAATGATTGAATGCCGTTATCCTGTGCAATTTTGGCAATTAATAAGCCATTGCGGTTTTCAACATTCCAACCTGTGCGTATTTTTAAGGTAACAGGTACATCAACTGCTTTTACTACCGCCTGAATGATTTTCTCAACCAGTGGTGGGTCTTGCAGTAATGCTGAGCCTGCTAACTTTTTATTCACTTTTTTTGCCGGGCAACCCATGTTGATATCAACAATTTGTGCACCGTTACCTACATTAAATTGAGCTGCCTGTGCCATTAACTCAGGATCAGATCCCGCAATTTGCACAGAACGCACACCCTCTTCACCTTCATGATCCATTCGCTGCTTGGATTTATCTGAATTCCAAACCCTAGGATTAGAAGAGAGCATCTCTGATACCACTAAACCAGCCCCGAGACGTTTACATAGTTGTCTAAAGGGTCGGTCAGTTACTCCCGCCATGGGAGCCAGCATCAAATTATTTTCTAACGCATATGGACCAATTTGCATAATATAGAATGATTATCCTTCACACTTAATTGTGCAAAAATCGTCCGTGGTCTAAAAAGGGGCGCAAGTTTAAGGGTTTTTTGTTGGCTTGGAAAGGCTAGTAATCAAACAATTTTGTACTTTTTTTAAACAAATCATATTGACATTAATAAAACAGTCGATTTAGAGCTGGTTAACCAGTTGTTTGATTAAAATCGTTATCAAAAAGTAGACAAAAGGTACCAATCTTTAACGTTTGATGTTCCCGAGTAAAGTATCTTTAAACATCACCCAGTCACCTAACAGACTATAAAGTGGGTATTTGAACGTGGCGGGTTTGTTGTGTTCAAAAAAGAAATGACCTACCCAAGCAAAACCGTAACCCAAAATAGGTATGAACCATAACAACATCCATTGCTCGGTAAGAACAACGTAAGCAATTAATGCCAAAATTAAAGCCGAACCAATAAAATGCAGGCGGCGACATGTTAGGTTTTGATGTTCGGATAAGTAATAAGGATAAAATTCGGCAAAACTGCTAAATGTAGTGGTGGCTTGTTGTGTCATGACTGATAACTTTTAGCTTACTGTTTATATATAAATTTAGCATAGCGAATGCGCACAAAATGTCTACTAGGCGACAGTTTAAATTTGAGCTCAAATGAACGAGCTGCTTGAATTTTAATGATTTGACCCCATCAAAAGTTGCATACAGAAGACGGAGTAGAACTTTCAATGCACAACATCATCGATATTACCCCAGAAAATTTCCAACAAGTTATTTTGCAAGATTCACAAACCCAGGCTGTGATGGTGGAGTTTTGGGCTGAAGGTTATGAACCTAGTCAACAACTGGCGCCAGTAATAGAAAACGTGGCAGCTAACTTCAGTGGTAATGTGATCCACGCCCGTGTTGATTGTCAGCAACAGCAAGAAATCGCTGGGCAATTTGGTGTGCAAAACTTACCCACAGTGATTTTAATTAAAGAAGGTCAACCGGTTGAAGGTTTTGCTGGTATGCAAACTGAAGAGCAAATTATTGCTACCTTTGAAAAGCATTTGCCTAAGCCTGAAGATGGCTTATATGAACAGGCGGTTGAACTGGTTAGCGCTGGTGATTATCAACAAGCTTATACTGTGCTTAAGCAAGCTCAAGAATTAGATGCCCAGCGAGCAGACATTAAGTTGTTACTTGCCGATTGCCAAGTTGAGCTTGGTCAGGTTAAGCAGGCCAAAGCACTATTAGAAACAATTGGTTTGGTTGATCAAGACGCTTTATACAATAGTATTTTAGGTAAAATTGAATTGGCCGAACAAGCCGCTGAATCACCTGAAATTAAGGCGTTACAAGAACAGTTGGAACAAAATCCAGATGACTTAGAGCTGAAAGTGAAACTTGCCGTGCAATTGCATCAAGCTAATCAAATCGAAGAAGCGTTAGAACTCATTTTGTCGGTTTTATATAAAGACCTTAATTTTGGTGAAGCTAAAAAGCTTACTTTGGATATGATTAATGCACTGCCAGATGGTGATCCTTTGAAGTCAAAGTATCGACGTAAGGTGTATAGTTTACTTTATTAAGCCATGCCTTAGCTTTTGCTAACAGATATTAAGAATTGAATGGAGAACCGGCGAAAGCCGGTTTTTTATTGTTTAGGATAAATTCAATCAGAGGCCGCGGTTTTCCTGGCTGATTATTCCTTCACAAGTTTATTTAACCTGAATCCTGTTTAAGAAATTGAACTAAATGCCTGTTCCAAGATCCGATCTTTCGACCAAGAGAGACCAATC
>NZ_CAJWCF010000029.1 GCF_913020055.1 uncultured Paraglaciecola sp.
ATTTCCTCTGGGTGAATAAAACCATAGTTTTCATATCGAGGGGCATGAGGATCAGCTTTTTCTCGTTGTTGGTATTGTTTCAATGCATTTTCATAATAATCAGGTAAGACAAAGCTTCCAGCATTCTTTGGATCAGGATTGACATAAACAGATTCATCGTGGAAATACCAACGTTCTGGGACAGAAATGTCGCCAGGGCGAAAATCAGGATTGACGGCACCGGCAATGCCCATCATCACTACTCGGTCAATAGGGAAATAATCTAGTGCCATCTGCATTGTCATAGCGGCATTAGGTACGCTTATGCCTGTCGTAAATATAACTACCGGCTCGCCTTTGTATGTACCCAGTTGGTACTTGACCCCTCTGATAGTCAGAGTTTGATTTATTTCTGCATCAGCTAGTTGCGCGAACGCTTGGTCAATGGCTTTAATTTCTGGTGCATAGGCGGCAACAATCGCAGTCCACTTGTTTTTGTCTGTAAATTCTTTTGGCCCATAAACGCTAATATCTTTTGCATAGGAGCTTGAAGCGTTTAGTAAGATGCCAAAAATAAAGAAACATTGGACGCGGAGTTTTTTAAACATAATAACTTTCTCGTTAATGAAACATGCTAATGCTCGTTAATAGTGCAAAGCAATAAAAAATATTGGGTTAAGTCCTGGTTATTTAACCTTGACTGCACCAGCTTAGAGAGCTTTATTTCTCAGACAGTAAAGTATGGGAAATCCATGCCAATAGTTGTCGGCATGGCTTTATCCTATTAGAAATTTATTTGCCAATTAGGCGCAAAAATTCATTTCGGGTGGCATCAGATGTACGCATAGAGCCCAACATAACAGAAGTTATCATCGAAGAATTTTGCTTTTGTACACCGCGCATCATCATACACATGTGTTTGCCTTCCATAATCACACCTACACCAGTAGCCCCTGTCACTTCTTGCACAGCATCGGCAATTTGTTTGGTTAAACCTTCTTGGATCTGTAGGCGTCTAGAATACATATCTACAATACGGGCAAACTTTGATAAGCCCAAAACTTTCCCATTAGGTAGATAGGCTATATGGCAACGTCCTATAAAAGGCAAAATATGGTGTTCACACAATGAGTAAAACTCGATGTCTTGTATAATGACCATTTCATCTGTGTCTGCTTCGAAAATTGCACCATTTACAACACTGTCTAAATCTTTTTCATAACCGTCGGTTAAAAACTGCATTGCTTTCGCTGCGCGCTTGGGTGTATCTACCAACCCTCCACGGCTGACGTCTTCCCCTAAAATTGAAAGAATATCTGTGTAATGGCCGGCTAATTTATCTGACATGTAATTTGACTCTTCGATGAGTGATATGAATTGAGTTTGTATAGGTACTACAGGAATAACCCAAAATTAGATTACTGGATGATAACATTTTCTGCATCGAGTATTAAATACCGTCGTTACATTTATGTCTCGTACCAGTCCAATTATATATCGCTAAATAATTAGGTTAGCAGTTGTGAATTGGCCGTGGTTTACACCCTTTTTCCTTTTGGTTGCAAGGATAAACGAAATTCAATCATATAGTGATCAAGAGCCGTTTTGGCTTCCTCATAGGCTTGGGCATAACCTTCAGATGCGGGGTGTTGTATATATTCTTCAAAGGCTGAGTCAGTCTGGTCTATTAATGACTTTAAGCGCTGTTGGTTGATATCCATATCGATTCTCCAGATTTTTAATTAAAATTTAATGTTCGATTATTGTTTTATAGAAACTTTACAATTGCTAGAAGGATAATAGCCAAAACGACTAACACCGGCGCTTCATTCAAAAATCGATAAAAACGTGACGAATGGGTATTTTGGTCATTGGCAAAATTTCGTACTAATACAAACAAGTAGAAATGATAAACGTATAAAGCCAAAACCAATATCAGTTTAATATGTAGCCATTTGGCCGTCACAAACCACTCTTTGCCATACAAGGTTATTAACCACACTCCAAATATTAAGGTCAATAAGGCAAAAGGGGTGACAAAGTACCATAACCTTCTCTCCATTATCTTAAACTGATCTTTCACTGCCTGCACATCAGTCTGAGCATGGTAAACCATTAACCTAGGCAAATAAAATAGCCCAGACATCCAAGCAACCATAAAAAATACATGCAGCGCTTTTATCCAAAGTAAGGTCATTTTTGTTCCTAGTAACTAGCTTTATGTAAATGGTGTCTGAGTGTTTTCCACTTAATAATACCGACTATTTGCTCTGAAGTAGTCGAAAAAATATAAACTGCACCGTCTCTGTTAAGTTCTAGTATGCGATACACTTCGGCTAACGTAGCTTGAAAGTCGACCCCTTGCATTGGCGTGAAGGTTAAACGTTTTGATTCACTGTCTTTGCCTTTGTCATAATTTACTAACGAATATTCAGTTGCCCCTTCTTTGCCAACAGAAAATTGCACTATAGCGCTATCCTGCTCGTTATCTAAGGTACTGATAAGTTGCTCATTGCCCTCTTTTAACAGCTTGAAATTTTTATCCATTACAGCTAACACACCGGTCTTTTGTAATGATTCCATGACTGACGAAATAGTGTAAGGCAATTTTTGGTAATCTAGTTGTTGAGTGAAAATAGAGCTATTACCTAAAAATTGTGTGGAAGTTACATAGGCAGGAACAATGACCAAAATTGTGGGTAGGATTAACTCTGGACTATAGGATAACTCCATAACGGCAGACAAAGCCGCCAAAGGTGCATGAATAACTGCGGTCATTAATCCAGCCATGCCCAAAAGTGAAAAACTACCATTTAAGTTACTCACATCATCAATGAAAAAGCCCAGTGGATACGCAAGTACCACACCACTTAGCATGCCAATAACAAACACTGGACCTATTATACCGCCGGGGATACCAAGCCCAAGTGCAAAAATGGTCAATAGAAATTTTGCCGCTATCACTCCGATAAGTAATTGAATATTTTCATTTTGTGCGATTAATAGGTGAGCTGAGTGGAAATGTGCACCTAAGGCATCTGGTAATATATATCCAACTGCCCCGGTAATTAGGCCTGCAATTAACAATCGGCGAGCCATATTGATACGGCCAAATCCGCTGATCACCAGCATCAATGATTTATTGAATAACGTGGCTAGGCAACCAAGTAAAATGCCAAAGATGATTAAATATAAGTATATCCACTGACTAAACTCGTGAAATTGAATAAAAGACAATTCTTGTGCTTCACCAAATACGATGCGAGTTAAAACAGTGCCACAAGCGGCGGCCAGCATCACAGGTATAAAAATATGGATTTTGTATTCTCGTAATACAACTTCCATAACAAAAATCACCGCTGCGAAAGGTGTGTTAAATGAAGCAGATATACCCGCTGCAATACCGCAACCAGACAAAATACGAATACTGTTGTGTGGAAACTTCAACCACTGACCAAAAAAGCTACTGCCGAATGCGCCTAAATGAACAGAGGGGCCCTCTCGGCCTACTGAAAAACCAGAGACTAAGGCCAAAGTGCCACCCAAAAATTGGTTTATGGCGGTCCTAAACGGAATGTGTCCAAAGTAGTGTTTAACTCGGTGAATAACAAATGGAATACCCATGCGATAGTGTTTAAAGCCGGTAAGATAAGCGATTAATACAATGGCTAATGCGCCTACGCACGGAAGAAGAAAACGCATATATGGCTCTAAAGAGGCAAAATCATTGAGTTCTGGTAAGAATAACCTCTGCAGCCATTCAACGCTTAAGCGAAATAGAATAATTAAAGATGCAGCACAAATTCCGCCCACAATGCCGATGATACACAGCTGAATTGAGGTACGTGGAGTCGCAAGTTCTTGTCTAAAAGCGTTGAGGTTCACAATTATAAAATTGACTGATAACTGAGATGGTTTTCAGCTTATCACAAGTCTTTGTATTTTATAGAGTTAAGCTTTTGGGTACGGTTAAAAAATTCAATTGTTTGATAAATCATTCGACCAATCCAAATAACTAAATGATAATATCCGGCTCACTTAGAAACGCTTTGTAGGTTTAAAGGGCATCCATTGATAATTTCTAAACTAAAGAAAAAATTTGGCGCATTTCAGTTTTATTTGATTTTTTTATTGATGATTGCTGCCACTTTGTATGCAGGTTTTTTCTGGGGGAACGCGCATTATGCGCAACAAAAAATGATGTTATCCACTCATGAAAAAAGCATTCAAAACCTCAAACTAGAAAATGAGAAACTGACTAAAAATTTAAATATTTTAGGTGTTGAACTTGAAGTAGCAAGACTGACTCAGCAAAAACATTTTGTAGAAATTGGCAAAAGTATCGATACGGAAAAAGAGTTACGCACTCAACTCGCTTTTTATCAGCAGGTAATGGCACCAGAACTAAATGAGCAGGGTTTTTTGATTGATGGATTTAATCTTGAACCAGCCTTGAGTGATAATTCTTATCGGTTTGAGTTAGTCCTGATGCAGCAAAATAAGACTAAGAATATTCTAAGGGGAAATTTGCAGGTTATTTTGATTGGCAGTGAAGCAGGTAAAGCAAAACAATATTCGATTGATTCTTTGTTAGCTGATCAAGAGCAGAAAAGTCTGACCTTTGGTTTTAAATATTTTCAGGTGGTTGAGGGTGAAATTAGATTACCAGAAGGTTTTCAACCAGAACAAGTATCGGTACATGCGGATATTTTCCAATTTAAACGTAAGAAAGGCGAGTTAACCACTATTTTCGATTGGGCCATTAACCCCAACTAGAAGTAAGGGACATGAATTCAAGTTAATTAGTCTTAGTGAATAGTTGACCATATTAGTCAAGTATTAGATAATCCGCCTAATTAAGAGTTATTTTACTTTTTATACCGAGACAAGTTATGACAGTGCAAATTGCGTTACCGATTGAATTTTCTGATGCTGCCGCTAGAAAAGTAAAAACGTTGGTAGAAGAAGAAGAAAATCCAAATTTAAAACTACGAGTGTATGTCACTGGTGGTGGCTGTTCTGGTTTCCAATATGGTTTCACTTTTGATGAAAAAGTGAATGAAGGCGATACCACTATTGATAAAAACGAAGTGACTTTAGTAGTCGACCCTATGAGTTTACAATATTTAGTTGGCGGTGAAGTGGATTATACTGAAGGGCTAGAAGGTTCTAGGTTTTTAGTGACTAACCCTAACGCAACCACCACTTGCGGTTGCGGTGCTTCTTTTACTGTTTAGCACCAACTCAAGTAAATAGTAAACAGAAAAAAGCCAGCTGAGGATAGCTGGCTTTTTTAATGCAACTAATTCAATCTTGAATCTATTGCGTATTAGTACTTTCAAATATTTTATCAGCAGATGCAGCAACAAAACCTTGGTATAATTTACCTGTTGGCATTTTATAGCGCTGAGAGAATTCATAAAAACAGCTAGGCACTAGTTTTTTGCCGTTGCTGAACTCAACTTCTATCTGATCTGCCATGGTAGATGACTGGGCCAATAAAACCTCTGGTCCACCTTTGATTTCACCACCTGAGTTATTTAAAACAAAGCCAGATTCTTTCAATAGGGTATTCATCTGTGCCAGTGATTTAAAATGGCCCATGTGATTTAAACTCACGGTAAAATGATTGGCTCTAAATCCCCAGGCTGACATCCAAGCCGCATATTCAGAATGTGCCACAAGGGTTTCATATTCTTGTGTGCTGATTTGCCAATGTGTACCTGAATACAAAAAGTTATCTTGCTGCGCTACATTGTCATCCATGTCATCAGTCATTTTTTGGATGATTTGCTGAACAATTGGCGGCATTTCTTCGACAATTAGCTCACTGATAAACACTTTTGGCTGAGTTTCGTCAGCATGTTCGAAGTGTTTGGCACGTAACTTTTTTTCAATAAAGTCATACTGACCTTGCTCTGTATAGCCTAATGCTAGGAAATGCGCTGCAAGTTTATCTAGGTTGATTTTTTCGATATTAAACGAACGTAACGCAATATGGTCATTGCCTAACTTAGCGCTTTTACCTAAATGCTCAGATTCATATCCTTCCAATAAATCATGTACTTTTTTTGCCGAAGGCGTGATGGTTAAATAGTCTTGCCATAAATGGCTAAACAAGCTATCTATTTTGTTGTGCATAGCGCTAAAACTCTTGTTCTAAAATTAAATACTTAACCCAGGGCTTAAGGTACCAGGCAATGTTGTTTTTTCTAATTCGACAGATGCAACTGGGTATGCACAGTAGTCAGCAGCATAGTAAGCACTTGCTCTATGATTGCCGCTGTCGCCAATTCCACCAAAAGGTGCGGCACCACTAGCGCCAGTAATTGGCCTATTCCAGTTGACTATACCGGCACGAATTCGTTGGTAGAAATGTTGGTAGTCCGCTTGGTTATCCGCTAATAAACCAGCCGATAATCCAAAGCTGGTATTGTTCGCTTCATCTATGGCTTGGTCAAAATCACTATAACGAATGACTTTCAGTAGCGGGCCAAAATGTTCTTCATCAGGCATATCTTTAAGAATGTCGGTTACGTCAATAATACCTGGGCTAACAAAACCAGACTCAATGTCTAGGTGTTTCAGTTCTACTAGTGGGGTAGCACCAAGTGCAACTAACTGTTGCTGTGCCTTAACCATTAAAGACGCCGCATGTTGTGAAACCATAGCGCCCATAAAAGGCTGTGTTTCAGCATCATACATACCCACTTGAATGTTGTTGGTCGCTTCAATCAATTTTTTAAGAATTGCATCACCAGCCTCACCTTGTTGAATAAACAAGCGGCGTGCGCAAGTGCAACGTTGACCTGAGGTGACAAAGGCAGATTGAATGATATCGTGCACTACCGCATTGGTATCAGCTGCGTCTTTGACTATGAGTGGGTTATTGCCACCCATTTCCAAGGCCAGAATTTTTCCAGGATGACCAGCAAACTGTTCATGTAACAATCTACCAGTACGTGAGCTACCGGTGAAAAATAAACCGTCTAATCCGCTATGCGCAGCAAGTGCTTTACCTGTTTCTACTTCACCTTGAACCATGTTTAATACTCCAGCAGGCAAACCGGCTTGCTGCCATAGCTCTAAAGTTTTTTCAGCAACAACTGGGGTAAGATCGCTCGGTTTAAACACAATAGTATTACCAGCCAGTAGGGCAGGAACAATATGTCCGTTTGGTAAATGCCCAGGGAAATTGTACGGGCCAAATACGGCTACAACGCCATGAGGTTTGTGTCTAATAAATGCTTTGCCTAATGGCATGGCGTTTTCTACTGTGCCTGTACGCTCGTGGTACGCTTTTTCAGACAAAGCAATTTTGCCTATCATGGCGCCTACTTCAGTCGCCGTTTCCCATAGTGGTTTACCGGTTTCCTGAGCAATGCTCAAAGCAAGTGCTTGTTTATTTTCAGCTAACAATTCAGCAAACTTTTTCACAAAGGCTAAACGCGCTTCAAAAGAGAGATTACTCCAAGCGACAAAGCTCGAACGGGCCGCTTTTACTGCTGAATCTACTTGCTCTTGAGAAGCTGACTTCGCCTGCCAAATAGTACTTTTCTTAGCAGGATCAATTGACTGAATGTCGTGGCCTTCACCGGCGTGCCAGTTTCCTGCAATATAATGTGTATGATTATTCATGTTTATGTCCTGAAATGGGTAGGAGCAAAGCGAATACTGTCGCCATCACTTATACCGAGTGCATCGGCGGCTTGTTGACCAATAGTGACATGCTCTAAATCGACATTTATAGAGAGTGATGTACACACTCCACGAAAGTCTTCAACTTTGGTATTTATGACAAAAAAGTCTCTTTGCTTGTCAGTAATCTCATCAGTTACTTTCACCTGCATTTTTCTACTAGCTTGTGCACTACGAATATGTTTTAAATTCGCTTCAACAGTTGGACCTGCATCAAAAATATCGACGTAACCTCTGCAGCTAAAACCTTCTTGTTCGAGAAGTTGTAACGCCGGTTTGGTTTTTTCATGCACTTGACCGATTACTGCTTGAGCTTGTTTACTCAGTAAGTTCACATAAATGGGATACTTTGGCATAAGCTCAGCAATGAATTGTTTTTGACCTATACCTGTGAGGTAGTCGGCAGTAGGGAAATCCATCGAGAAGAAATGCTCTTCCAACCATTGCCAAAATGGTGACTGGCCGTTTTCGTCGTTGATACCGCGCATTTCGGCGATAATAGTTTCAGCAAAACGTTGTCTGTGTTCCATCATAAACAAAAAGCGAAATTTGGATAATAATCTTCCGTTTAAGCCTTCTCTAGCATTTTGTCGTAAAAACAATGTGCATATTTCAGACACACCAGTGTAATCATTACATAAGGTAAGAATTTCGACTGGATTGTAAATATTCAGTTCGCGAGAAGCATGAACAACCTTACTCAAATGATAATGATAAAAGGCGTCGTCTAAACCCACGCTAGATGCAATACCGCTTGTACCCACCACTTCTTTGGTATCTTGATCTTGCATGACAAACAAATAACTTTCGTCACCTGGCTCAACTACCTCTTTTGCAAAGGCTTGAACCGATTTGTCTATTTTACTTCGAAGCAATACCTCGTTAACGGGTAACGAGGTAAAACCAACCCCAGATTCTTGGGCAATTTCATACAGCGACGAATAATCGTCGCGCTGGATTGGGCGAATGATTTTCATGTTCGCTTACTCACTTATAGGTTGCTTAGCCGTTAACTACTTTCGCTACTGCTCTTTCAAAACGAGCAAGTCCTTCTTGAATATCTTCATCAGGGATAATCAGAGAGGGGGCGAAACGCACAACATTAGCACCAGCAATCAAACACATTAATTGTTCTTCTGCGGCTGCCACTAAAAATTCACGGGCTCTTCCAGCAAAGTTTTCACTTAATGCTGCACCTAAAAGTAGGCCTTGACCGCGGACTTCGGCAAAACAATGGTATTTATCATTAATTGCTTCCAGACCTTTACGGAAAAGTTGTTCTTTTTGTTTTACACCATTCAATACTTCTGGTGTGTTCACAATATCCAACACTCTTTCGGCTACAGCACAAGCAAGTGGGTTACCACCATAAGTACTGCCATGGGTACCTATCTTTAAATGTTCAGCAATTTTAGTGGTTGTAATCATGGCACCAATTGGGAAACCGCCACCAAGTGCTTTAGCCGTTGTGAGAATATCTGGCACTACTCCGAGTCCCATATAAGCATAAAGGTCACCTGTTCTGCCCACTCCGGATTGAACTTCATCAAAAATAAGTAGTGCATTGTGTTTATCACATAAAGCACGCACGCCTTTAACAAAGTCACTGGTTGGACTAATTACACCACCTTCACCTTGTAATGGTTCCATCATAACCGCACATGTTTTGTCGGATATTAATGCTTCAAAACTAGCTAAATCATTATAATCTGCATGTTCGATAGCACCAGGCTTAGGCCCAAAACCGTCTGAATAGGCTGGTTGTCCACCAACAGTAACGGTAAAAAAGGTACGACCATGAAAACCTTGTTTAAAAGCGATAATTTGATCTTTTTGTCCGCCAAAGTGGTCAAGAGCAAAACGACGAGCTAGCTTTAATGCCGCTTCGTTAGCTTCAGCCCCAGAGTTGGCAAAATATACTTTTTCAGCAAAAGTGGCGTCGGTTAACTTTTTGGCTAAGCGCAGTGCCGGCTCATTAGTTAACACGTTGCTCAAGTGCCAAAGTTTTTCACCTTGCTCTGTGAGCGCTGAGACAAGCTCAGGATGACAGTGACCCAATACATTGACTGCAATACCGCCAGCAAAATCGATGTATTCGGTACCTGCTTGATCCCACAAGCGAGAGCCTAATCCTTTTACCGGAATTATTGCCGCTGGATTATAGTTGGGAACCATTACTTCATTAAACAAGTCGCGAGTTACATTCATACTATTGCCTTACAAGTGTCATATTTTGGTTACAAAAGGAGCGATAGTATGGCAGAAGGTTTGGCTCTTGTCTTTATGCTTATGAAATGCAAAGCGCCATTTTTAAAGGGGTTCACCTAGTTTTGCATGAATAGTGAATAACTATCTAATTAATGAGAATACAGTTGATACTGGTAGTGTCATGTAATACCAATACTGCAAACCAGAATTGGTATATTTAGTGATTTTGATGATGTTGCATGAATATGCTTAAAAAAATTAATCGTTGTTCATACTCAGGTCAAGTGAGCGCATATCCGTTGTTTTAAGTATCTCAAGTGAGCCTTTTGGCATACGTAGTGCGCGAACAAAGTCTTTAGATTGTTGTAAATCAATCAGTTTATGCCCTTTTAGCATGCGATATTGAGTATAGGCTTTACCTTGCTTTAATACTAAACCTAGGGGAGACATGTCTTTTGCAGGTTCATTATTTGCAACTTCAAACATCGCATTGGCGATAAAGACTCTTTGCATGGCCATTTTATCAATTAAGTTTGCACTAATATTGAGTGCGTATTTATCGATTAACTGATTCAAAAATGAACCTGATGGCGTAACTCTAGTCAAGGCAGAGTGTTCCTCATGCTTTTGAGCTTGTTGAGATTCCATTAAGGCTTCCCGCAACACTGTTTCGAAAAGTCTGAAATACAACTTTGTCACTACTACTTTACCCATCATCTGAAACATCCCAAGGCAAAATGCATTGTTTTGATTCACTCCCGACACTGAGGCTATTTGTTTGCATGAAATCGCAGTGGCTAGTGCCTCTTCCCAAATTCTTAGTTTTATTTGCGGATAAGGGTCGGTTATTTGAGGTAATGAACGTTTGAAAGCAAGGGATGTGAGAACAATAATTAGATTTTCTAAGCCAAAAAAGTTCAGACCTACACGCATAGATTCAACTAATACCACATTGCCTTTGTTGTCCAAACGTCTATATTTTGGTTGGTTAACCAATTTCATTAAATCATTGAAGAACCAAGGTAATTCAGTGGCAAGGGGTTCAATTTTTGAAATAGTGGCGGCTTTGATACACACTAAGTCGAGTAGTTCTGGTAGGACCCTATCTATTCCAATTATTTTGGAATAAAGGTGGTCTGTATCTTTTAGGCTTTCATCTAGGCGTTTTGCAACTTCAATATCTACTTGTTCAGCTATTTCACCAAGAAAGTTAAGATCGGATTTAGTATTTAAGTCTTTTTCTCGAATCGCTTGTTTTTCTACTCGTAATAAGGACCTAGCAGTTTTACTTTGCTCAATCTCGATTACATTTAAAGCGGGTTTCCCCTCATTGAGTACACTTTGTTGTGCAGTCTTGGCATCCAAAAATAACGCTTCAAAGCGCTGCTTAACTAGTTCTTCTACGTTTGTGGTTGCACTCATTAATTATATTTTTCTTATGAAATAGCTTTGATGAAGGATTTTTTAGAAAGTAATTATCTTTATAGGACAATAATTAATATTAGTCCTTAATATTACATTAATACCGGAAAATTTCTATAGTCAAGCTATAGTGCTTTAGTTGTAATTTGGCTGTTAATAAATTTATTTAGGATGTGATGTCCAAACTCTGTTAATAAAGATTCAGGGTGAAATTGTACGCCAAAGATAGCTAAGGTTTTGTGTTCAATCGCCATGATCTCAATTTGTTCTGATAGTTCTTCAGACGCAGTACTGTCCTTTATAGTGTTAAAACACCAAGCGGTTATTTTAAAGTCTTCGGGAATACTTGCCTTTTCCAACACCAACGAATGATATCGCGTTGCGGTAAAAGGCCGATTAATATTTTTAAATAAGGTTGATGCTTGGTGATGGATTACGGAGGTTTTTCCATGCCTAATTTGTTTGGCGTTAACTAGGCTGGCACCAAAAACTAAGCCGATTGCTTGGTGGCCTAAACACACCCCCAAAATGGGGATCCGACCGGCAAAGGTTTTGATAGCTTCAAGGGTTATTCCTGCTGATTGCGGCGTACAAGGGCCCGGTGAGAAGACTAAATAATCAGGCCCTATTGCGTTAATTTCTGCACAAGATATTTCATCATTGCGCACCACTAATACCTCTTGTCCCAACTCCTCAAAATAACGAGCTAAATTATGAGTAAATGAATCATAGTTGTCTATCAACAGAAGCATTGTTGAGCTTAAGTACTGGCTAATTTAAGGACGTTTAACAAAACCTACCGCTTCGTATGCTTTTGCTAGTGTGACTGCTGCTCGTTGGCTGGCTTTTTCTGAACCTTCATGCATTATTCTGTTTAGCTCAGTTTGATCGTCACGTAACGCATGAAACTTTTCTTGTATCGGTTCAATCAGCGCCACTACTGCATCAGCTACATCAGATTTTAAGTGACCGTACATTTTATCTTCATAGCTTGGCACTAGGGCTTCAATTGAAGTGTTAGTGGCACAGGACAATAGGCTCAATAAATTGGATACCCCTGGTTTTTCCGAGGTATCAAAGTAAATACGCGCTTGGTCATCAGAATCTGTTACCGCACGTTTAATTTTCTTGGCAATCTTTTTGGGATCTTCTAGCAGACCAACAAAGTTGTTAACGTTATCGTCCGACTTAGACATTTTCTTTGTGGGGTCTTGTAAACTCATCACCCGAGCGCCAAACTCAGGAATATAAGGGTCAGGTATGCTAAAGGTTTTGCCATAAACGTTGTTAAAACGTGTAGCGATATCTCTTGCAAGTTCAAGGTGTTGTTTTTGGTCATCACCCACTGGCACTTGATTCGCTTGATACAATAAGATGTCGGCCGCCATCAATATTGGGTAAGAATATAACCCGGCGTTGATGTTAGACACATTTTTTGCAGACTTATCTTTAAACTGAGTCATGCGATTCAGCTCACCCATTTGGGTATAACAATTCATCAACCAAGCTAATTGTGCATGCTCTGGCACATGAGACTGCATAAAAACAGTACTCTTAGCGGGATCTATTCCACAGGCTATATACAGAGCTAATCCGTCTAAGCAAGCTTGGTGCAGTGCCTTAGGGTCTTGCCTTACAGTGATCGCATGTAAATCAACCAACATATACAAACAGTCATAATCATCTTGCATATTGACCCACTGACGAAGTGCACCCATATAATTGCCAATGGTGAGTTGTCCTGAAGGCTGGCAGCCGCTAAGTACAATTGGTTTTGTCATGTTGATTGTTTCTACTTATTACATAGTGTTGAAAGAAAGATTATTTAACCAAAGCAAGTTCAGAGCGCATTTGTTGGATCACTTCGTGATAGTCAGCTTGGTCATAAATAGCGGAACCAGCTACAAACATATCTGCTCCTGCTTCTGCAATGGCGCGAATATTATCGACTTTTACGCCGCCGTCAATTTCTAATCGAATATCAAACCCCGATTGATCAATTAACGCACGAATCTGCTTTAGCTTTTCTAGGCTTTGAGGAATAAAAGATTGGCCGCCAAATCCAGGATTAACAGACATTAACAAAATATGATGCAACTTATGCATCACATGGTCGAGATGCTGCAAAGGAGTGGCAGGGTTAAAGACTAAACCAGGCTTACATCCAGAATCTATAATTAACTGCAAACTTCTGTCTACATGCTGTGAGGCTTCAGGATGAAAGCTTATGTAGCTAGCACCAGCATCGGCAAACTGCTTAATCATATCGTCTACAGGTTGCACCATAAGGTGAACATCTATGTCCGCCGTTACACCGTGTTTGCGCAATGCCTTGCAAACTAATGGACCTATAGTCAAATTTGGCACGTAATGGTTGTCCATTACATCAAAGTGCACAACATCAGCGCCGGCAGCCAATACATTGTCTACCTCTTCACCCAACTTAGTAAAGTTTGCTGATAAGATAGAAGGCGCGATTAAATAAGGTTTCATTATTTTCCTTGCTTGCAAAAGCCGATACTTTACAGAAAAATCTAAATAGACAAAAGCACCCTCTTTGCACCAACAATGTTGTCTCGCACTCTTATGGTGCGATTGGCATGTCGATAAATAGAAAGTTAATCGGCCTGCAGATATTTATTTTTTAAAAATAATCAATAAAAACATGGGTTTAAGTTATTGTCGTGGTATGTTGTTTTGTTTGCTGCATTTAGGCATCAGATTTGCGTTAAGTAGTAAACAAAATAAAAATAATATGCCAGAAAGCCTAATTTAATTACTGAAAAAATATAATAAATACAATCGGAGTATACACATGAAAACTTTAAAAATTACTGTAATTGCCGCCGCTGTTTTAGCTGCATCTAGTTTTAGCCAAGTAGCATTAGCTGAAGGTAGTGTAAGTGCTAATATCGGCTATGTTTCTCAATATCATTTCCGTGGTATCCAGCAAACTGGTGGTGGATCTGCTAGCGCTGGTTTAGATTATGAAAATGGTGGGTTCTATGTAGGTACTTGGGCAGCAGATGTCGCTGATGGTTTAGAAATTGATCTTTATGGTGGTTATGGAATCGAGCTGGACAGTGGCCTTTCTCTAGGTCTTGGGGTAACTACTTATCAATATACAGGTGATTTTGACTCTGCTTACAACGAAGTAAATTTAAGCGCAGGATACGGTTTAGTCAGTGTTGGTTACAGTAAAGGTAAATGGGACGGCGTAGTGGGTGATGAAGCCGCAACTGAAGGTGACTATTCTATCTTAACGGTTTCTCTTGAAAGCAATGGTTTTAGTGGTACTTTTGGTACTTATGGTGCAGATGCCGAAGGTGAATACTTTGAAGTGGGATACGGAACTGAGATTGGTGGTTTCGATGTGGGTGTAGGTGTAATCTTCAGTGGTTCTGACCTTGATGATGATGAAGCAATGTTCTTCTCACTAAGCAAAGCATTCGATCTATAAAATTGATTTAAACAGTCAATTTATATAAAGGCGCATTGATTGCGCCTTTTTTTATACCCAAAGAATAACGACAAAGTGCCTAACAAATGAGGTGAAGTGCAGTTGTCGCTTATTCAATTACAGGTATAATGCAACAAAGTATGTCAAATTGGATAACATTATGAATAGGAAGTCAAAATCGTTGTTTACTTTCACTGGAATATCCTTAACCGGTATAGCCGCAGTGGCTATGTTAAGTTTTTCTCAGGTGTCGTTAGATAATCGAAATATGTTTTGTGGAAATTTAGAACAAGCTGTTATTGATCATGAGCTACCTGTTAGTCATCCTGCAAATAGATGCGCCACAGAGCATTCACAAGGTGTGAGTTGGTCTGAATGGTTCACTGGGCGTTCAAGCTCATACCAGTTCCATTTTATCGATTTACTCGAGCTGTTATCTCGCTCAAGAAGTAGTGAAACCTAAACCCCAAAACAAAATAATTTGAATTAGTCAGCCTGATAGAGGGCTAACAATTCAGCCACTTTTAATCTACTACTGCCATTTTGACTAATAAAGCGACTGACTTGAAGTTTAGTCATATGCGCGCCTTGGTATATATCTCTGGTAAATTCAGTATCGTGATTGCTAACCAAAACTGGAATGTTACGAGTGTAACCAGCACGATGTGCCAAAGATGCTAACTTAACCTGATTGTCCAAAGTAAAGCCTCCAGTAGCATAACTATTGAACATAGCCGTTTTGCTTATGGGTGCGTAGGGAGGATCACAATATATCACTGAGCCCTTTCGTGCCCTGGCGAATACTTTCTCAAAAGAGTCACAGGTAAAAGTCGCTAGTTGAGATTTTTCTGCAAAGTACCACAGTTCTTTTTCTGGGAAGTAGGGCGCTTTATATCTGCCAAAAGGCACATTAAATTTACCACTATTGTTATACCTGCATAGACCGTTGTAGCCGTGCCTATTTAAATAAAGAAATAATAGTGCTCGCTCATAGACATCATTACTGTCATTAAACTTTTGTCTTATTTGATAATAAAGTTGTTCATCGTTATGAACTGGAGTGAAAAGCTTAGCGCTGTCCTTAATGTAATCAGAAGGTTGGTGTTTGACAATATTGTATAAATTAATTAAATCGGGGTTTATATCATTGAGCAGGTATTTAGAATAATTGGTGTTCAAAAATACCGAGCCTGCGCCAACAAATGGCTCAATCAGCTTTTTAGCTTCTGGAAGTTTCGCGTTGATGTCTTCAATTAGCTTGTATTTTCCGCCAGCCCATTTTAAAAAGGCCCTGTTTTTCTTATCTGTCGTTACTGCCAATGTTTCAACCAAGTCGAGCCGCTAATTTATCAGGCCGAATTGTAACGGCACTGAGCATAAACAACAATTAGCTTAGGGCGAAGAGTTACTTATTTCTTGTTTGACTTGCTTAACACTCTTAACAAATGGACTATTTGTTAATTTGCTCTTCATTAAAGTGGCTATTTCTGTTCTTGCATCTTCAATTGAAGGAAAATGTTGGTTTTTTAATAACACATACCAATCTGCTCCATAACGACGGGTTTTATATAACCAAAGTTGCTGGTCTAGCTGCTCATCCTTTATGTAATCGAGCAATATACTAATATTAGCCATCGCAGCGATTTGAATTAGATAGTTTTCTGTAGGTAATGCCAACAACACATCATGTTTGAGTGTGAGAGGATTGTCAGATTGAGTGGGCTCTAGGCTACTAGACTGCAATTTTTTCTGTTCGACAACCGGTTCAAAACTGACCTTGTCTTCGACTTGATAATCATTGACGGTGTCAGTTTGTATTTCGACTTCTTTAATTTCAATAGGCGGTTCTGGGAATGCTAATAACTCCACCTTTACTTCAGCTTGTGGCTCAATCGTACTAGTTTGTGAAAGTATTTTGTTTGACTGCTCTTCAAATTTAGTACTTGCTGTATTCCAATCAGTAACTAGCTTGTCTTTAGTGCTAATTTTCGTCGTGATAGGTGCATAGGCTGGTGGTTCGAGCTCTTCAATCGGTAGAGGTGCTTCTTGAGCTACTGTAACGGGCGTTGATTCGACCACTATGGAAACATCAGAGGTCTCTGCGGATTGCTCTGGAGTCGATAGTTGAGCAGTAATATATGACACCATTGAGCTCACTTTTTCAGGATACTGCCAGCTCAAAATCCCAGCAAAAACAGCCAAGAAAACCAATCCGAACAATGTGGCTACCCACCATTTTTTATAAATAGGTGGGGAAACGTAAGATTGAACATGACGACCTTCTATACGTTGGGCAAACTTCTTCCGTTTATCTTGTATAAACGACTCTAAATCAGAAAATTCATGACTTTCAGATTGTTGCTGATAATTTTGGTTATTTAATACTATCGGTTGATCTTTAGATTTAGCCCCTAAACCCAATTTGGCAGACTCAGCCCAATCAGAGAGACCCATTAGCAGTACGTTGAGATGTTGTTTATTGTTGGCAAATCGACTCTGTAAGACCAAATCCCACAGCTCTTTAACCAGCTTTTCAGGCAGCTTTTCAGCGTGAAAAATACTTATCAATATTCGACCGTTATGATTATTCAGAGGTGCAAGTAACTGGTTCAGAGGTCGATTAAAGTCAGCATCTTGGCTTTGACTGATGAGTTGCCGAAATAACTTCTCTCGGTAGATGACTAAAGGGGTTAATTCATTTGCAGTGAGCAAGGCTAGGTCAGCTTGTTCATTTTGATGTTCAAGAAAACTTTCTACAACTTGTGATTGCTGCTGAATTTTGTCGCTACACACAAACACAAGTTGTGAAGAGTAACTGATTAGATAGTCTAATCGGTTGTTCAGTTCTGACGCTGCCATTTTCATATACCTAGGTAGTGATGTTTATTGCGTCAATGCAATAAACAAAAATTTAATCCTAAGAAAGAATGGCGCGTAACACCTCTTCAGAAATTTCATTTGTGACAACCGCTTTACCAATCCCTTTTGGAATGACAAAGAACAGTTGACCAGCTTGGACCTTTTTATCGTGGCGCATATGTCGAATAAAGTCGTCATAAGTCATATCACTAGGTGCAAGCGTTGGTAAATCAAATGCTTTAAGCAAAGATTCGATGCGACTGAATTCTGACGCTTCGAGCCAATTCATCTTAGTTGCTACTGCAGAAGCAAGAACAATGCCTGTTGACACAGCTTCGCCATGCAACCAGTTGCCATAACCTTTTTCAGCTTCAATCGCATGACCAAATGTATGGCCTAGATTCAGTATGGCTCTTAGGCCAGACTCTCTTTCGTCAATAGCGACTATTTCTGCTTTTATTTCACAACACCGAGCAATCATGTGCTGCATTGCTGCGAGATCTTGCTGTTTGATTGCTTGTTGATTTTCTTCTAACCAGATAAAAAATTCTGGATCGTAAATCACTCCGTACTTGATTACCTCTGCCATGCCAGCAGCAAATTCACGTTGAGGTAAAGTACTTAAACTATTGGTATCGATCAGTACCGCTTTAGGTTGGTAAAAAGCACCAATCATATTTTTACCTAAAGGGTGATTAACAGCTGTTTTCCCGCCCACAGATGAATCAACCTGAGATAATAAAGTGGTAGGAATTTGGATGAAGGGCATGCCACGCTGGAAACTAGCAGCCACAAACCCAGTTAAATCGCCGACAACACCACCGCCCAAAGCGATTAAAGTAGTGTCACGCCCTGCAGACATTTCTAACAACTTGGAAATGACCATTTCAAAACTTTGCAGGTTTTTGTGTTGTTCTCCGTCAGGTACAACAATTTTACTCACGTCATAACCTGTTAAGGCTTGACTGACAATGGGGAAATAAAGCGGATCGACCACATCATTGGTCACAACAACTACTTTTTTTGTAGTGAGGTGTTTGGTTAAAACCTCAGGATGGGTAAGTAGATTTGCTTGGATTAATATAGGGTAGCTACGCTCACCCAACTCAACTGTTAGTGTTGCCATAAGTAGCTAGCCCTATAATTGCTATATAAGAAAGGAGTGTTACAGACCTATTTTTCCAATGATCTGATTTGCCACAGCGCGAGCACTTTGATCATCTGTATCAACAATATAATCGGCTGCATCTTCATATAGTGGATTGCGTTCTTCAGCTAGATTACGCAATACTGTTTCTGGATCATCTTTTTGTAACAACGGACGACGTTTATCACGCTGAGTTCTAGCAACTTGTTTATCGATCGTAGTTTGCAAATAAACAACTATGCCTCTCGCCGATAACCTGTTTCTAACATTTTTACTGACCACCGAACCACCACCTGTAGCCAAAACAATGCCTTGTTTATCGGTTAAGTCGTTAATGATGTTTTCTTCACGTAGACGAAAGCCTTCTTCACCTTCAAGATCAAATATCCAAGCGATATCTGCGCCCGATCGTCTCTCAATCTCTTGATCGGAGTCAAAGAATTCTAAATGAAGTTCGTCTGCAAGGTGCCTACCAATAGTGCTTTTACCAGCACCCATGGGGCCTATAAGGAATATATTACGTTTTTCAGCCATTTTTGCTTATTTCACAACTATGTTTAAGGGGTAGAAAGTTCGTGCGGCTACCCTTTTATGGATTAACCAGACCTCGTCGAAAATTTCGAGGCGACGATTATCTCAGTTTTACAGTGAATTTTGCAAGCTTTGTAAGGTTTATGCGCCAGTAATAATAAAAAAACAGCATAATCAAGTGATTAGGCTGCTTTTTTGCATCGAATTAAGGCGGCTGAACCACCAAATTTTAGTTGGTTCTCAATTCATCGGTTAAAATTTTAGGTGTAACAAAGATTAGTAGCTCGCGTTTCTCTATTACTTCTGATGAATTTTTGAATAAGTAACCGACAAAAGGTAAATCTCCTAGAAGAGGTACTTTTCGCACATCGTTTGAAGAACTCTGTTGAAAAATTCCGCCTAGTACTATGGTCTCGCCATTTTCTACTAATACCTGGGTACTGATTTCTTGAGTATCAATTGCCACTGCATCGCCGGTTGACGTTGAAACAGTATCCCCTCGGGTATCTTGGGTCACAACCAAATCCATGATGATCCGATTATCTGGGGTGATATGTGGTGTTACTTTCAAACTTAATACTGCTTTTTTGAACTCAACCGAAGTGGCGCCACTTGATGTTGCTTCAACATAAGGTATTTCTGTCCCTTGCTCAATGTAGGCTTCATGTTGGTTAGCTACGGTAATACGTGGACTGGCGATTACTTCACCTTTGTTTTCAGACTCAAGGGCTGATAATTCCAAATCGATGATAGTGCCATCTAGTAGTCGAGCGATTTGTATGCCAATACGCCCAGCAGGATTACTCACTGGTAACGCTACATTTAATCTGTCTGTAATCGAAGGAACAACACCACTTGCAATGGAATCAGCACCCGCCAATGAACCTGATATTGCACCATTATTCATGGTATCGCTTAATCCCCATTGCACACCTAATGATTCGCTTGCGTTGTCTCTTACGGTAACCATGCGAGATTCAATCAGCACCTGTTTAATTGGAATATCTAAGGCATCGACTAGAGATTTAGCTTCATCGATTGATGTTTGTGTATCTCGAAGTAAAAGTGTGTTGGTTCTTTCATCAACAGCTACGCTGCCCCTAGGGGTTAAAATACTGTTTTCAGTCCCTTTTAGAATAGCTGCGATATCTTGCGCTTTTGCATAATTGATTTGCACATTAGTTGAAACTAGTGGGGCTAGTTCAGCTACCTGTTGTTTAGATTGCAGTTGCTGAGTTTCGCGGGCTGTCAATTCTTCAGTAGGTGCAATAAGTAAGATATTTCCTTCAAGTCTTTTGTCCAAGCCTTTGATTTTTAAAATCATATCTAATGCTTGATCCCAAGGAACACCAGATAGACTAATAGTCACATTGCCAGTTACGGTATCTGTAGTCACTAAATTGAAATCATTAACTTGAGCAATAATTTGCAATACTTGGCGAACCGGGACGTCTTGGAAATCAAGCGAAATAGGCTCTCCAGAAAAATTGCTTTGTTGGTCATCTACTGGCGCATCTTTTAGGCGTTTTTCAATTTCTATGCTCAAACTGTTAGAGCTTTTTTGATGACGAAAACTAATTTTTCCCTGAGTTGAAAATTCTACTCTGGTTTGTTCTTCATCTTGAAAAGTCTCGATACTATTGACTGGAGTGGCAAAATCTACCACATGAAGTGTAAACAGTTGTTCATCTGCTAGTTTTGTTTTGGGTAAAACTAAACTTAAAGTTTTGCCTCTTTCACTCAACTGCAACTGAAAATTTTCATTACTAAACATCATTAACACTTTAGCTCCACCACTGGGCAAGCGTGAAAACTGCACGTCTTGCAGTTCAGAGAGAAACATGTTGTTAATCTGAGGTTCGGGATCGACTAATACCGGAGATGCTTCTTGGCTAAATGATTTAAATGCAAATAAGCTTACCGCTGCTGCAATTAACCAATACCAGGTCGGATTAGTTCGATTAAGTTTTTTGTTAAAAATAAAACGCTCAGACATTATTTTCTCCTGCCTTCGAAATCATGGTGAGTGTGGCTTGTTTTTTCTGCCAGCAGCCAGCGCCATCGGGCAGCATTTCAGTAAAAGAAACTGTGCCATTTTGAATAGAATCGATTTTCCCAAAAAACAATCCGAGGTAATCGCCAATTGTAGCTTTATATAAACTACCGGTATTAGACTGAATTAGTGCCCATTTTTTGCCATTAGATTGAAATACGCCAGTAATAGATAACGCATCGATACCAAATTTTTCCAAAGGTTGTTTGCTCCGATTAAAGTCTGGTTGAGCACAATTTGGTTGTGCCGCGACTTTTATTTCAACTCCCGCGCCTGTATTTCTAGGACGTTGAAATGGGCTGCGTAGTGTGTCGGCAGAATAGATAAAAGTAGGTTTGCTTTCAAACTCAGGGTAGGGCTCTATATTGACAGTCGTAGTCTGTTTTACTTCTGCGATAAACACTTGTAAATCGTCGACCTTAGCTTCACAACCACTTAGCAGTGCTGCAGCAAACACAATCTTAAGATGTTTCATTGTGTTTTCCCCGCTGTCGCATCGTCTTGTTCATTTGATGTTCTATACGTTTTGGCTTGTACTTTAAGCTTCAGAGTATTGGCTTCTTGGGTGACTTCAAAATCATGCACTGTGACAATTCGCGGCAATCCAGCTATTTCTGAAGCGAATTGCCCGAAGTTGTGATATCCACCATACACTTCCATTTCAATAGGCAGCTCTGAATAAAATTCTTTTGGAATATCTCTTTGCCAATTTAACAATCTAAACGTTAGCCCAGCTGACGTGCCCACTAATGTAATGTCATCCAATAACCCTGGCGTTTCATTACTAGTAGGTAGCGACTTTAACATAGATGAAAAGTCACTTTTCAATCTGCCCAATTGTTCTTCATAAGCTTCCAAGTTAACCGCAATACGGTATTTACCTTGGTAAGTTTGTTTTAGCGTTATTTCATTACTTTGCGCCGTGGCTAGAATCGGTAATTTGTCTTTTACAATAAAATAGTATCCACCAACCAAACCAATTATCACTACAAATAACGCAACTAAAGACTTAACTTCAAAGGGCCAAGTGGCCACTTGTTCAAAATCTAAATCATTGATCTCTTTTAACTTATTAAAATCAAATTTCATTTGCTTGGCTCCTCGTTAATGACGGAGAAATCCGGTGCAACACTAGGGTTAATAGTAAACGTGAGCTTAAAATCACTGACCGCTTCTAAAGCAGAGGTATCAGCCTTTATTGAAGATAATTCGCCGCTACTAAAAACAGTTGATTCTTCTAACTGACGCATGAAATCGGCCAACCTGTTGTTTGATTCGCTGACGCCTAATATTTCAATTAGATTGCCCTGACGAGAAAAGCTTCGAAAAGACAAACCATGTGGTACCAATCTTACTAACTCATCCAACACTATTGGCACCGCATTTCTGCTCGACTCGAGTTGTTCAATCAATGCCATTTTTTGTTCAATTGTTTCTTTGTCTTTTTTGATATTTTTAATTTGTTCTATTTGTTGATCTAACAAGGCAGTTTGTTGTGCGATAAAATTGTTTCGAAAATTTTGATTCTCGGTCATCTTATCCAATATATATCCCGCACCAAACATTAAGCCGATTGCACTTAATCCGAGCACTACTAGTAAAGTAAGGTAATTTTTTTTATGTTCTGCTCTGCGACTTTCGCGCCAAGGCAGTAAATTTATATGTGCCATGGTTGAAAACTCCTACTTGCCAAACCCGCAGCGATAATAAGTTGTCCAGAGACTTGTTCTAAATCAGCTTGATTTACAGTGTCTGCGATCACCATGTCGGCAAATGGGTTGAAACAAATGACTTCAATACCTAAATCCGCAGTTAAGTCTTCAGGTAAGGATGTTAGATACCCACCGCCTCCGCATATTAATAAAGAGGTAGGGCGAGTTTCACCAGAAGTACTGATATAAACCTGTAATGCTTTATTAATATTTTGCTGGAGATTAGCCAAAAACATAGGGTAAGCGTCTTGTTTCCATGTTTCTGGTAAGGTGCCATCTGTTAATTGTTGTTCAATTTGAGAGCGTTCTTGACTATAAAGCATGGTCAAATCTTGAATCAATGCGTCCATGCCAAAGTTGTGATCTTTGGTATAAATAACCTTTCCATCTTTTACTGCACACATTTGTAAATGACTGGCGCCAATATTGATGCAACAAACGGTTTCCTCAGCTTCACTTGGATAGAAAGATGCGACAGCTTCTCCTAATGCATAACTTTCAACATCAACAATTTTGGCTTCGTAACCTACTTCACCTAATAATGTGATCCTGCGATCGACTAATTCTTTATGCACCGCACTTAATAAAACTTCTACCTTATTGTTAGCGGTTTGGCTGTCTCTTATCTCTTCGAAATCAATGTAAACTTCATTCAATGGATATGGAATCAAACTATCAGCTTCTAATTCAATCTGGCTTTCAAGTTCGTGGTCGGTTTGTCCTGGTTCCATATAGACTATTTTATTTAGCACTGTCGAACCTGATACCGCTATAGCAACTAACTTATTTTTACTTTTCAATGCAAGTTTTACTTTTTTGAGTGCGTGGCTTACCGCTTCGAAATCTTTAATTTCACGCTCTGCAAAAGCATTGCCCAGAATCGGCTCGCAGGCATAGGCTTGCAAGTTGTATTGTTCACCTGATTTTTCCAGTACCACGGCTTTAATAAACCGTGTACCTATATCAAGGCCAACCATTTTTTGTGCTTTAGAGCCAAATAAGTTTTTCAATTGTTAGACATCCGATTGAATGAGAATAAATCCACGCCATCATTATTACGTAATTTTTTGTGTTTTATGGTTCTAATAACTGTACATAGGTATAAAATGTAGATCATTTATTAGAAGTTGCCTTGGTATTATCTATCCGTGAAGTTACTTAAACCCGCATTAATAACCATTTCTGTCGCATTTGTTATTGGTATCGCCGTCCTATTAGGTACCTATTTTTATATCAAATCTGACTTACCTAGCGTCGACGTGCTTAAAGATGTTCGATTACAAACACCTATGCGAATATTTACGCAAGATGGCAGACTCATCTCCCAATATGGGGTGAAGCGCCGTATTCCACTTACTCTTGAGCAAATTCCTGAACAATTAAAACAAGCCGTTATCGCTACCGAAGACAGTCGCTTCTACGATCATCCAGGTATAGATCCTATCGGCATGATGCGCGCATTAGTTAATTTAGTCGTCACCGGTGAAAAAGGGCAAGGCGGAAGTACCCTTACTATGCAAATGGCGAGAGACTTTTTTCTTACTCGAGAAAAAAAATACATCCGTAAAATACGAGAAATCATCCTAGCTTGGCATATGGAGCAACTATTGAGCAAACAAGAAATACTAGAGTTGTATTTAAATAAAGTTGCACTCGGCCATCGAGCCTTTGGTTTTGGCGCCGCCGCACAGGTTTATTATGGTAAAGCACTGAATGAACTGACATTAGCGCAAATTGCCACTATTGCAGGATTACCTCAAGCACCTTCAGCCCTTAACCCTATTAGTCAGCCAGAGCGCTCATTGGGCAGAAGACGTATTGTTTTGTTACGTATGTTGGACGAAGAATATATTAACCAAGAGCAGTTTGAACAGGCCGTTGCTGAACCTGTAACCGCTAAAAAATACGGCGCGGAAATAGACTTAGATGCACCTTACCTAGCAGACATTATTTATAGCGAAATGATCGAACTGTATGGCAAAGACGAAGCTGAAACTGGCGGTTATCAAATTTATGCTACCGCTACATCTGACTTGCAAGCTGCGGCACAAAAGGCAGTACGTCGAAATCTACATGATTACGATGAGCGCCATGGTTATCACGGGCCAGTTGCACAACTTTGGTCAGTAGGTGTTACTGATGACCAAAAGGAGACGCTTTCACAGCCTGAACAATCTGAGTTAAATAGCGTCTCCCCGTGGCCTGAAGAAAAAATGTTAACTTACCTGCAAGGTGTACAAACCTTTGAATCGATGCACCCCGCTATTGTTGTTAAAGTGAATGAGAAAGACATCATCATTTTCAACCAACAAGGAAAATACAGCATTGTTGATTGGGATGGCTTAGATTGGGCAAGACCTTATATTAATGATGCTAAACAAGGGCCTGATCCCAAAACTGCTAGCGACATAGTGCAAGCAGGGGCGCTGATTTTAATTCGGCAAAGGGAAGACGACTTACATTGGCAAATTACCCAATATCCCCAAGCGAGTGGGGCGTTTGTGGCGTTAGATCCTAAAAATGGTGCGGCACAAGCTGTAGTCGGTGGGTATAGTTTTTATCAAAGCCAGTTTAACCGAGCCACGCAAGCCAAAAGGCAAGTCGGTTCAAACATTAAACCTTTTATATACTCTGCGGCACTAGAAAATGGCTACACATTAGCCAGTGTAATAAACGATGCACCAATAACTCAATGGCAATCTGGCTCAGGCAACGCTTGGCGACCAGAAAATTCGCCTGCAGAGTATGACGGGCCTATTCGTATGCGAGTGGCTCTAAGCAAATCGAAAAATGTGGTGTCTGTGCGCCTGTTAAGGGCAGTAGGACTAGAAAACGTCGCAGAACATCTTACCCGTTTTGGCTTTGATAAAGATGATATCCCTTTAGATGAAACCCTATCTTTGGGTTCTGGCTCGCACACACCACTTGAAGTGGCGACCGCCATGGCAGTCATTGCCAATGGAGGATTTTTAATTCAACCTCATTTTATTCAACGTATCGAAAACGAAATGGGTGACATATTGTGGAAAGCCAATCCAGTACAAGCGTGCGATCCTTGTGTTACCGATGTACAAGAAAATCAAGTTGAAGTTGACCCTGAGGATATTGAGGCCTTGTTAGCTGCTGAGTTTGATTTAGCCCAGCAGGTTGAAACACCTGTTAAAAATATTCTCTCTGCGCCCAGAGTCATCAGTGCCGAAAATGCATTTTTAGTAGCAGAAATGATGCGTTCAGCAGTGCAAATTAATGGCACTTGGGATAATCGTGGTACTGGTTGGCGCGCGGCTTTATTGATGAACCGTCGTAGTGACATCGCTGGTAAAACGGGTACCACCAATGATGTACGTGATACTTGGTTTAGTGGATTTACACCAGACTTGGTGGCCACAGCATGGGTTGGCTTTGATGATAACAATCGTCGTTTAGGGCGCACTACGCGCAATCAAAATTTAGTTAATAAAAATCCGGAAAAATTTAATTACATTGGTAATGCGTTACTTGGCAGTGAATCGGGTGCCCATGCCGCGCAACCTACTTGGATAAGGTTTATGCAATATGCGCTAGCTGATAAACCTGAACATTTATTACCTATGCCAACCAATCTACTTACGATGCGTATAGATAGGGGCACAGGTAAACTTACTAATAGAACAGATAACACATCTATGTTTGAATACTTTACTCAGGGAACTGAGCCACAAACGTTTGTTGCTGATGCGCAAATTATTGAGGCTGCAGACCAAGGCGAGCAAAGCCAAAAACAAATTGAAGATATATT
This sequence comes from uncultured Paraglaciecola sp., assembly GCF_913020055.1. Lineage (GTDB taxonomy): Bacteria > Pseudomonadota > Gammaproteobacteria > Enterobacterales > Alteromonadaceae > Paraglaciecola. Next base: position 26,848 of record NZ_CAJWCF010000029.1, read on the forward strand.
TTAGAAAATTATTCCTTCACTGAACAAATTTGTCAGTGATAAATGCAATAACACACGAATTAATAGGACAATACGTTAATGTCAAATTTTGCAACCAAGAGTGCGCTGTATATCCCCCATTCTGGTCCCTCTTTATTAGAAACCCCTTTGCTAAATAAAGGTAGTGCGTTTAGTTCTGATGAACGTATAACGTTCAATTTAACTGGCCTTATCCCGCCGCGCTACGAAACGATTAAAGAGCAGGTAGACCGAGCTTACATGCAGTATTCAAGTTTTGTTGAGCCAATAAATAAACATATCTATCTGCGCGCGATCCAAGATAACAACGAAACTTTGTATTATCGATTAGTTAAAGAACATATCGACGAGATGATGCCGATTATTTATACCCCAACAGTAGGGGATGCCTGCGAGCAATTTTCAGATATTTATCGCAGCTCTCGTGGTTTGTTTATCTCTTATTCTGAGCGTCATCAAATGGATGATATTTTACGCAACGCCACTAAGCGTAAAGTAAAAGTCATAGTAGTCACCGATGGTGAGCGTATTTTAGGTTTGGGTGACCAAGGCATTGGTGGCATGGGCATTCCTATTGGTAAGTTATCTTTATATACAGCTTGTGGTGGCATTAGCCCCGCTTATACCTTGCCTGTCATGTTAGATGTAGGCACCAACAACGAAAAATTGTTGGCCGATCCTATGTATATGGGCGCGCGCCACAAACGAATTGGCCAGGCAGAGTACGACGAGTTTGTCGATATGTTTATTCAGGCTGTTTATCGTCGCTGGCCCGAAGTTATGCTGCAGTTTGAAGATTTTGCACAACCTAATGCTATGCCTTTGCTCGAACGTTACAGAGACAAAATTTGCTGTTTCAATGATGACATACAAGGTACAGCCGCAGTGGCCGTGGGTACAATATTAGCAGCCTGTAAAAGTAAAAATACCAAATTGTCAGAACAAAAAGTGGCCTTTGTCGGTGCGGGTTCTGCCGGTTGTGGTATCGCCGAGCAAATTATTCAACAAATGTGCAGAGAAGGTATTTCAGATGCCCAAGCGCGCAGCCAAGTATTTATGGTTGACCGCTTTGGACTACTTACCGAAGGCATGCAAAGTCTACGTGATTTCCAACAGCGCCTTGTTCAATCAACCGATGCAATTAACGAATGGTCTTTTAGCAGCGAATTCCCATCATTACTTGATGTGATTAATTGCGCCAAACCCGATATTTTAATTGGCGTGTCAGGGCAGGCTGGTTTGTTTACCGAGCAAGTGATTCGCAACATGAAAAAACATTGTGAATTGCCGATTATTTTCCCGTTGAGCAATCCATCTCGCCAAGTCGAGGCTACTCCGCAACAAGTCATTGAATGGACTGAAGGCAAGGTGATTATTGCTACAGGCAGCCCCTTTAAACCTGTAGAGTACCAAGGCAAAACTTACCCCATTGCGCAGTGTAATAACAGTTACATCTTCCCTGGTATGGGCTTAGGCGTGATCGTTTCCAAAGCCAGTTTGATCAGCGACGAAATGTTAATGGCAACCAGTGCCGCATTGGCCGAAGCCTCTCCTCTTGCTGCAACCGGTAAAGGTGAATTATTGCCAGCATTAGGTGAAATAGCCCAGCTGAGCAAAAAAATTGCTTTTGATGTGGCGAAAATTGCCATGCAACAAAATTTGGCCTTAGAAGTGTCTGATGAGATATTAAAAGAACGAATAGAGCGAAACTTTTGGATGCCAGAGTACCGTCCCTACAAGCGAGTGAGTATTTAGTCCATTCATAATGCAGTGAATTTAAAAAAGGCCAAGGGTGATTTTGGAGTCCATTCCCCCTTGGCCGTTAAACGTCAACTGTTACAAACTGAGATTAATTCTGTCTCTTCCTTCTGCTTTAGCGCGATATAAAGCGGTATCTGCGGAGCAAATAAGTGCCTCTGGCGTGCGAAATTGACCGTTGTGTTCGCATGAAATACCTTGGCTAACACTCACTCTGAGGGTCGAGGGTAAACCCAACTCACTAAAATTGATGATGTTGATCTGCTGCTGAATGCGTTTGGCCACCAACTCTGCATCCGCTGCACGGCTACGGGGCAGAATAACTGCAAACTCTTCACCACCATAACGGGCGGCTAAACTATCGTTGGAAGGTAAACAGTCATCTATAACGGTAGCGATTTTTTGCAAACACTTGTCGCCGTTAACATGGCCAAACTGATCGTTGAAGTGTTTGAAATAATCCACATCAATTAAGATCAAACTAATAGGTTGATCGTTCACAATGCTGTCATTCCAGCTTTTGTTCAGGGTTTTTTCAAGGTTAAAACGATTAGCCAAACCTGTTAAATGGTCGGTGCTAGCTTGCCTGCGTAGCTCGCTATATTCGGCCTTATGTTCTGTTAAGTTATGTAATACACCAACAAACATCGGATTGCCTTCAGTCAATGATTCGGGCAAGCAAGAAATTGATAAGTCAGCTTCTAACCAAGTGCTGTCTGCACGGGTCAATAAGACTTCTTTGGGGCCATGACTTAATGGCTGCTTTTTGTTGTCCTTCCAGTTTAGGAATATGTACTCATACTGTTCACGATGACGGTCGTGTAAAAAGTTAAACCATCGCTGTCCAACAATCGCGTCTTGGGAATTGCCAAAAAATTTTGCGGCCATTGGATTGATAACTTCAATCACACCATCCGAATTAACTACAAATATGCCTTCCGCAATGGAATGTATCATATTGATAAAAGCACCCATTTTTTCGTTAGACAGAGAAATAGAAAATTTTTCAATTACTGAACAAGAGTCCAGATTGTGGCTGTTAGTTTGTGTTTGATTGTTAGCTGGAGTCATTGATAAATCCTTAGCATGTTTACGGCATCAAATTGATGTCAAACACTCTAAAGAAAAAATCAATCAACTACCTTCTGGTAACCTTCTGATTTTAACTGTTTGTTTTAATTGAATTTATTTGAAAGTTTTAATAATGTTTTTAGGTGTTTGGGAGGGGGAAATTTAAATCTACAACATTGGGCTTCAGTATTTGGCCTAGTATTGATAGAAGAACACACACTTAGGAATAAGCATAGCCTTCGATAATCGACTGTTTCCAACCTAAAAACAAAAGGCTATGTAAATATAAAACATCGCAAAAATGATGGTTAGTTTTTATCGCGAATTTTGGGATCTGGGCTATAAAGACTAGTACCGTCAGGAAGCTTAACTTGTAGTTGTAAGCAAATAGTTTCGGTGCTTTTATCAATATCCACTAGGGTTAAGGTTAGTCCTCCATCGCTGATTTGATGGCTTGTGATATCGTGATTGACGTCGTCGCTAATTCTTGGTTGGAGAAAAACAGTACCGTCAGTATTAGTCAGTCGATAAATAATGTTGGTCGGAGAATTGATATCCACACTCCCGTCGAATGGTTCACCATCCCGCGAATAACTGAAAATGCCATTATTTACCGTAACATCTATATTTATATCGCTCATTAGTGTTTTCCTTGTGAAGTTATACAGGCAATGGCCTGCTGGTAGGGTTGTTGAATGTTTGGTGATAAATTCGATTCTGCAATATTGGCGAGTAAATCATTGGCCTTTCTACAGCCATTGGTGTCCCAGCCTAATTGGTATACCATAAGTTTAAGTTTTGCGTGTATGGATAAAAGTTCGTCATCTCCTGTATTTAGTTCGATGAACTCGCGATCCAACTCATTGGCAAGTGATTTGACCTTATTTTGGTCACCAGTTCTGCGGTACAAACCAATAAATTCCCAAAGTCTTTTTATATACACTTCCTTTTGGTCCGGACTACTTTTAGGCAATGAGGGTAGGGTATTAAGAATATTTTTAAGATTATGAGACATGTCAATACCCTCTCGGCCCTGAAGGTTGATTAATAGATTAATATGCTTATCTCTATCCATTTGTAATGACGTATTGTCAGGGTCTTCGTTAGATATTAAATTTGATATCTCATAGGCTCTTTGCGCAAGCGGCAAGGCATCAACGGCACGATCTTCTGTGATTAGAATATTTGCATAGTTATGTAACGCAACGGCTAGATCTACTCGACCTTGAACATTCTGAGTATTTAAAATTGTAGGTTGGTCTAAAAGCGTAATAATTTCTTTAATATAATTTTTTGCTTGATTTACATCGCCAAGCGCCAAAGATATTCTGCGCAGCCAGGAAAGTGTGTCGCCATGATCGGCCAAAGTTTGCGCGTCCTCAGGCAGTAAAGTAAGAAGTTGTTCGCTTAGAAGAAGCGCCTGCTGAAAACGTTCAAGAGCAGCAGTGTAATTCATCTCACCAACATCTAACGCGCCAAGCGAACTATGTGCATAGAATATTTCGCGTAAAGCATCTGAGGAGGTAGGATCAATTGAAAAAAACAGTTCACTCAAAGCCAGATATTCTTTCATGTACAATCTAGCCTTGTTCCATCTCTTTAAATCATAAGCAATTTGGCCCAACCAAAACGCATTGGCGCCCAACGTTTTTAACAATTCCTGATTATCAGGCCGCTCAACATAAAGCTTAACTAAAATTACTTTTGCAGAACTAAAAGCTTGCTTCGCTTCATCATTTTTAGCCCTAGAATAAGCCACCTCCCCCATAGCCCCTAAGGTCTGCGCATGCTGAAACCTTGCTTTAAAGTTAAGTAAGCTGTCAGACAAAGAAAACAAACTACTATCATTGTAATCATCCTCCTGCTGACTAAAATACTCCAACGCCTTATTACTAATACCATCCAACAAATCCATACGTTTAACACTGCGCAACTTGTCAGCAAATTCCCCCACCATAAAACCTAAAAGACTTTCAGCATCAAGACGTTTTTGCTGAGCGAATGCTTCAGATTGTTGACTTTTGATACTCATGAAAATGGCGGTAAAGGTTAATAAGCATAATAGGGTGATGGTAGAGCGAGTTACCCAACGCTTAGTTTTAACCTTTTGTTGTGAGGCCTTTAGCAACGCTAGTTCATCTTTATCCAAAGTAAATATAGGCATACTTTGTAAACTAAGTGCTTCTTCTAAAGGTTTACCTTGGGGTAGCAGATAAGCCAAACTTCTGTCTTCTTTGAGCCAGCGCTCGGTTAATTGTTGCAAGCGGCTTTTAATTGTTAGGCTATCTTTGTGAGCACTGATCCATTCACTGGCTCTGGGCCAGCGCTTTAATAACGCTTCGTGAGCCAAACTGAAACAAGGTTCGTTATTTTGCAGATGAGACACAAATAATCGGCTGTTAACCATGGCTTGCACAAAAGAGGTTTCACTGGCTTGGGATAATTCAGACCAACGAGCGGCGCGGCTAGTAATGGTTTCGCCGTCTGGGCTTAATGTGACTAGGCGTGATAACACCGCGGCTAATTGTGGTTGATGTTCTTTAGGTAATTGTTGATAAATTTCTTCCGCTTTTTTACCAATCGCCCCTTCAATACCGCCTAGTGATTTATATACAGACACCTGCAATTCATCAGTCTCACTGCGTTGTAAATACAACTCTTGTAAGGTGTATTGCAACATGGGTAAAGCGTCTGGATTGTTGGCAGCTTCTGCACATAATATTTGGTCAAGAGGTGTGGCTGAATCAGCATCAAGCGACCATGTTAAGTTTGCTGCTACTGCAGGTAACCTGATCATTTGCATTAGTTCGGCGCGGGTAGGGGCTAATAAGTCAAAATGCCCACCGTTACCTTTATTTGCCATTAGACTTGGGTGATTCACCACTAAAGGATAAAAATCATTACGACAAGCACTGATGACAATAATGGCACCGCTGGTGGCGAGCTTTTCAATTAACTCTAAAAAAGCGACTCGTTCATCATCACTAAAAACAGGTGACGACAACAGGACTTCAAGCCGGTCGATAAATAATAAAAACTGCGGTTTACTGTAACTTTGTTGTGTTTGTTTAAGTGCTTGAATACATTGTTCGATTGACGTGTTGCTGTCTTTTTGCAGCTGCTGGGCCAAGTTTTCAGCACTCATACCTGCGAATACTGGCTGATCGTTTACGTCCCAGTCGAGCATGGCAGAGGCTAAATCGATAAACAGTCGTTCGGCGCTGATGTCGGCAAAATCGATGCTGGTATGTGATATCACGCCAATACCGTTATACCCATTGGAACTGGTTAACGCTGGCAATAAACCGGCATTCACTAAAGATGATTTTCCGGTGCCGCTGGGGCCTAGGATTAAACAAAAAGTATGTTGGGCGCTGACTTGGTTGGATAGTCGTTCTAACAGGGTGGAAATTTGCGTGTTACGGCCAAAAAACACTTGCGCGTCTTTGGCTTCAAATGCCACTAAACCCGGAAAAGGGGAAGCGCCCTGCCAGCTACTTTGTTCGGCTTTAAGCTCGTCATCAAGAGGGAAATCTAACTTGGCAATAATGTGATAGCCACGTTTACGGATAGTTTCTATATAAGTAGGTGTACTGGGTTTATCGTCTAGTGCTTTGCGTAATTGGGTAATGGCTTTATGCACTGGGTTGTCACCAATATCCATACCGCCCCAACACTGGGTGGCAATCTCATCGGCACTTAATACATCACCCTGTTGTTTGCACAACAATAGCAATACATCCATTGCCTTAGGTTCAAGCTGCTTAATCAACTCGCCACGGCGCAAGGTGTTAGTACTGGGATTGACTTGCCAATCTCCGAGGAAAAAAAGACGGGTATCTTTTATTAGCAAAACTCCCCCCGCGTTTTATCTACAAAGATTATGTCTTTAGATAATGTGGGCAGTAAAAATGATAATGTTATATTCAATAGTGTCATATTGTTGCTGCTTATTATTATGTTGTGTACAGCTCTAAATAATGTGCTTAAAACGAATATAACTGATAGTGGAAAAGTTATCACCTATGACTTGATTATAGTTATATACGAACCCGTAATATACGTTTATTCGTTGTTACACAGTTGTTAGGGGAGAGAGAATTTGGCGAACAATGGGCCGCCAAATTCTTGGGGGGGTAGTGCATAACACTAAGGATTTTTAGAAAAATCCTAACGGATTAGTGTCATAACTGACTAACAAGTTTTTGGTTTGTTGGTAGTTACCTATCGCTACTTTGTGGGTTTCGCGGCCAATACCTGATTTTTTATAACCGCCAAATGTAGCATGGGCAGGATAGGCGTGATAACAGTTGGTCCAAATACGGCCTGCCTCAATCTGACGACCTAAGTGATATGCGCGATTTATGTCGCGAGTCCATAATCCTGCACCTAAACCAAACGCGCTGTCATTGGCGATAGCAATGGCCTCGGCTTCGTCTTTAAAGGTAGTCACACCTACAACAGGGCCGAATATTTCTTCCTGAAATACCCGCATGCTGTTATTGCCTTCGAGCAAGGTGGGTTGTACATAATACCCTTTGTGATAGGGGCTACTTAAATTAGCTGGACCACCACCGGTTAATACTTTTGCCCCTTCTTTGCGGCCTAAATCTATGTAGCCGAGGATTTTTTCATATTGCTCGCTAGATACTTGCGCCCCTACTTGTGTATCAGTATCTAAGGGGTTGCCACGAACAATGCTATTGGTGCGAGCTAAAACTAGCTCCATAAAAGGTTCGTAAATGTCTTGCTGTATCAGGGCACGAGAAGGGCAAGTGCACACCTCGCCTTGGTTAAAGAAGGCTAAAACTAGCCCTTCAACACACTTGCTTAAGTAACTATCTTCAAAATCCATGATGTCTTTAAAATACAGGTTAGGTGACTTTCCTCCAAGCTCTACTGTAGACGGAATAATGTTTTCAGCTGCACATTTTAAAATATGAATACCTACTGGTGTTGAACCGGTGAAAGCAATCTTGGCTATGCGTTTACTAACCGCAAGAGCATTCCCAGCTTCGACGCCGCACCCGTTGACGATATTCAATACTCCCGCTGGCAGTAAGTCGGCTATTAACTCAACCAATACTAATATTGAGGCGGGTGTTTGTTCTGCTGGTTTGAGTACCACACAATTTCCCGTGACCAGGGCGGGTGCAAGTTTCCATGCAGCCATTAAAATGGGGAAATTACAAGGGATAATTTGTCCAACCACACCTAGAGGTTCATTGATCTGATAGGACACGGTATTTGCATCAATTTCACCTAAAGTCCCCTCTTCAGCACGCATACATCCAGCAAAATATCGGAAATGGTCAGCCGCCAAAGGTATGTCTGCATTAAGGGTTTCGCGTATTGCTTTACCGTTGTCCCACGCTTCTGCAACTGCTAATAATTCAAGATTTTGCTCAATGCGATTTGCTATTTTAAGTAAGATGTTTGAACGCTCAGTGATAGAGGTTTTAGCCCATGCACTTTTTGCTGCGTGGGCCGCGTCTAAAGCTAGATCAATGTCTTCTTCGCTAGAGCGTGGTATTTCACAGAATTTTTCGCCATCAATAGGACTAACGTTGTCAAAATATTTGCCTTTGACAGGGGCCACCCACTGCCCACCAATAAAGTTTTGGTATTGATCTTTAAACGTCATAAGTGAACCCGTTGATCCGGGATTTGCATAAATCATAAATATTTCCTCAATATTGGGTTTGTTAAAAAATGTTTAAATAAACTCGTATTGATTGTTAATATAAACTGAGGCTGTTAAGAAGTACTTGTCTGGGAGTGCATATCACTTGCCTGACAATCCATGATTAATTTAGCTTGGAAAACACTATGAATAATGATGTGCGTACAAGTCGGTTAGGGCTAGATCAACCCAAGACGTTAATAGAGAATCGCGTCAGTTTCGCTGGCCCCCATTCTGAGTTAAGTATTTACGATACTTATTTACCCGCTGAAAAAGTATTGCTGCGCTCTTCAGGTTTATTTTATTGCGGTATGAGCCAAGGTAAAAAAGTACTGCACGGCACACATCCACAACAAAATACTCTGCAATCTCAAGAGTTTATTCCACATCAATCTTTTGTGATGGCTGCTGATACCTCGGTAGAAATTGATTTTCCAGAAGCCTGTATGCACCAACCTACCCGTTGTTTGACTGTCGAAATCAGCAATGAACACCTTGTTTTGTTAGCTGAACAATTAGACAGCCAGCTGAGCGCACCGTTGGAATTAGATAGCTGGCAGGTATTATCTAACATGCATTTACATACCCAGCATTCACATGGCACACAAATGTTACTCGAACGGCTTTTTAATAGTTTTGTGGAAAATGAAAATGAAAGTGAACGAAATATCTCGATTGATTTTGGTGTGTCTGAGTTAGTAGCGCGAATACTCAAACATCAAGCCCGAGAATTTGTGTTAAGGCAGTCCCTTGAGTATTCGGATAACAGTGGATTACAGGCTTGTGTGCATTATATTAAAACCCACTTAAGTGAACATCTGGATATTGATTTTTTGTGCAAAATGGCGTGTATGAGTCGCAGCCGTTTTTATCAAAAATTTAAACAAAAACTGGGTTGCACCCCCCTAGCATTACAACAACATTTACGTATTGAACATGCCGCCAAACGCCTAACCGCTGGTGAGTCTGTAAGTCAGGTGTGTTTTTCATTAGGCTATACAAGCTTGAGCCATTTTAATCGTCGTTTTCAGGAACAGTACAGTATGCCCCCATCATTGTTTTCCAGAAAAGCTATTGCTCATTAGATTTGAGTCAACAGCCCCTACTGTATCAACCCAATTCACGATATCATAAGAAGACTTTGCAGAGAGTGCAGACAAACCAGTCTGCAAAGCATGGACGTCGAGGGTAAAAGCAAAATTAGCAACGTCAACCCGACAATTCCCAACAAGTTACTTGAAATTGAATGATTAATTGTACGAACACCAGACTGAGAGTTGAATGAGTTTAATGAATAAAATTGGCCGCAAGTTAGCAGCGTTTTTGGAAAAGCCAAGTGGGGTCATTCAACCATCAACCTGCAAACCGGATTTGTTGGCTTCAACAATAAGAGTGGGTGACGTATTGTTAGTGGATGGCTCCAGTCGGATCAGCACTGCAATTAAGTACCTCACGCAATCCACTTGGTCTCATGCCGCTTTGTGTATCGCCGATGACAGTAAGAGTGCAAACCCAAGTTGTGACAAGATAACCTTAGTTGAAGCGGATGTACTCGACGGCATACGAACTATACCTCTGAGTCATTACGCAGATTTACACACCCGAATTTGTCGCCCGGTAGGGCTGAATGATGAAGAAATACAAACTGCTATTGAGTTTGCTAAGGCTCAAATTGGCCATCAGTACGATATGAAAAACGTGTTTGATCTCATGCGTTACCTAGTGCAAACACCACCTATACCTACTCGTTGGCGCAGACAAATGATTGTGCTTGGTAGTGGCGACCCAACGCGTGCTATTTGTAGTTCATTTATTGCCAAAACTTTTCAGTCAATTCGTTATCCTATATTGCCCAACATTTTTTTTGACCAAGCTAAAAGCAAGCAGAATAAGGCGTATTACAACGAAGTATTACAAATTCGTCATCATTCTTTATATGTGCCTAGAGATTTTGATATGTCGCCGTATTTTAATATTGTCAAACCGACGTTAAATGAAGCATTTGACCCCCACACGTTAGAATGGAGTGAGTATCAACAGGGATAGTTTGTTTGTTAAATATCTCTGTTAAATACCCTATATGCCAAATTTAGCTACACTCGCCTTATTTATTCCCACCATATTTTTTATCTCTATCACGCCAGGTATGTGTATGACTTTGGCTATGACCTTGGGGTTAAAAATTGGCCTGCGTAGAACCATGTGGATGATGCTTGGTGAAGTATTTGGCGTTGCCTTAGTCGCTGTTTCGGCTGTAATGGGCGCAGCTGCCATTATGCTGAATTACCCCACTGTGTTCACTTGGTTTAAGTGGATAGGCGGGCTGTACCTCATGTACTTAGGATGCAAAATGTATTGGTCAGGTAGGCATTTGTCTCTTGCCACTGAGATGGATTTAACACTTAGTCGTTATGCCTTAATATCACAAGGTTTTGTCACTGCTATAGCCAATCCCAAGGGCTGGGCATTTATGTTGTCTATTTTGCCGCCTTTTATCGATGCAACCCGACCTATTACCTTTCAGCTTTTGGCCCTTGTGAGCATTATCATGCTTAGCGAATTTATCTGTATGATGATTTATGCAACTGGGGGCAAGGGATTAAAAACCCTGCTCAACAAAGGCAACAATATACGTTGGATGAATGGTATTTCTGGCACCTTGTTGATAGGCGTAGGTGTGTGGTTAGCCTTGAGTTAACCAGTTTGTGCACTATTGGCCTTAGTTATGATAGATGCGAGTTTAGGTGACACAGGTAGCACCTTAAAAGGGCTCACGTTTGCACCTCCTGTATTCCCCGCGGGAATAAACCCAATTGCCGTTTTTGTTGCCGCGCCGACTATACGCATGACTTGACCTAAGCCTTCTTTAATATTGACTTGCCTCACTGCCCAAAACAACATCAAAACATGCACCTTTGTGTGTAACAAGGTGGATGCTTGCCCAAGCACGTGGGCGTTTTCTAAATGTTTAAACTCAACACCCGCATTATTTTGTTTTCTTGCCTGTTTCGCCAATATCAACTCTTGCTCAACGTAAGGTTTGATGTTTTTGTAAAAGTGCTTAGGCATAAATAGGCTTCAAAGTTGTCTATAGGTATTGTCAGTTTAGGCTTTTTTTAAAGGTTACTGTCATTAAGTTTAAGCAATAATTCTCGGTCTGTATCTTTGAGATTCATTGTTTACCCATGTTATTTTTGTTAATTTCATGCCATTGAAAAATCAAAGTTCATTAAGAAACCCACAACTATGAAGCTTGCTGCTTTAATCCAGCCACACATCCATCAACAAATTGAAACTTTGTATCAAACCTTTTTAAGACTTCATGAATCCGAACGGAGCCTATTGATAGTATTGGCTGTGATATATAAACCTATTGAAATTACAAAGTTTGCGCAAGTAATCGAAGTATTAGAAACAAGCGGCCTTTTACCCAATCCCAAAAAAGAATATCGCTTATCTGCGAGGCAAAGAGAGCAATTCATTACACTTTCGTTATTAACAGTTAGCAAAGAGGGTTTACAACTCAATAGATTGCTCGCCAATCGTTTAATCACTGAAATTGGCCAATTACGCACAGCGTTTGAGCTTAGCGCAAACCAGAAGTTACTTGAAATAATGAAGGCTGCCGAAGAAATTGTGCCAGTGATAAATAGTTACAGCTGGCAGAATAAACATGCCGATGAACAAAGAGTCTTTCGAGACCTCTACTATTTGAACCAAATAGAACAGCTTGAAGCTGAGTTAACATTCAATAAAAACCCACAAGTTATCGACCATGTAAAAAACACTATTTTAGTTGAGATTCTTTTTTTACCTTTTAATTTAGGCAAATTTTTACAATTGCCCAAAGTGCTGCAATACCAAGCGTTTGCAACTCTTTTTAGAACGTTTCAAATACATGGGCAAAGCTGTACTTACCCCATTCAATTATTAGAGCAAGTGTGCGCTGCGAATCCGCTTAGAACAAACCACGGATATAATCTCGACTGCCATCATTTACTTGCCCAGCAGTATTTATATCAAATGCGTTTTGACGATTTTGAACGTATCCAAGATATTCAAGACACCAGCAGTTATGGATTGCAGTTGCGAGGTGTTTATTGCTTTTTAACCGGTGAAAACCAGCAAGCTATCGATTATTTTGAGCAAGCTATGCTCGCTAAAAACAAACTAACAAAACGCAAAAAACAATATTTAAATGATGTGTTGGGGTATTTCTATAAATTGGCATTGATGGTTCATGGTAACCAACGGGATGTAAGTTATTTTTCTAATGCCCTGCAACAAGTCGAATTTGAAGACAGCGACCGTAAATCCGATAATGATTTTTTTTATATAGGACAAGGTGTCGTTAAACCGATTCAGAGCTTATTGTCGGGCGAAAAATATAATATAAATATTGAATTTAATAGCGTTGATGATGAGATTGATTTTTTTTCTCATCAGCTCTGCTATTTTAATTATTTATTGGCGCAGGTGTGGTGCAATCAAAGTAAAGATCCCGCGCTTGCTAAGTTAGCATTAAAATATCAGGGGAACTTTAGGCAACTTGGCTATCCTTTATTTGCAGAAATGTGCCAACAAATGGCGGCGAGTTTCAGTAATAAACCGCCCGAGCAAGAAACCAAACTAATTGATGTTACCAGTCTAATAGTTACCAAGTCACAGTGGGACTTAGCCCTAGATAAATTAATTGCACTCAATCCAAATGCTGAAAAAAATGCGGCACCGGCTGCACAAAAGACAATCAAGCCAGTGCGTTTAATTTGGGAATTTGAAAAGAGTTATGGCCATTCATTGACGGCTCGTGAGCAAAAGTTTAATCAATCAGGTTGGAGCAAAGGTCGAGTCGTTTCGTTAAAGCGTTTGAAAGAAGAAACTGCTTTATTTGACTACTTAAGCGAAAGTGATAAGAACATTTGTCGTGCAATCGATGCTTATCAAAGTTGGGGATATTACTCAAAGCTTGAATACACACTTCAAGGATTGCCAGCTCTAGAAGCCGCAGTGGGAATAGACAACTTATACCAATCAGATGATTTAAGCCAAGTGATTGAAATCATCAAACGCGAGCCTGAATTATTGGTTAGTCAGCATGGAGATCAACTTTGTTTAAGTATCGCGGATTTACCCGATGATATGAGCAGTGACGGGGGGCAGCCCGCTTACGATTTAAGGTCTATTACTGATACACAATATCAGCTCACGGTGTTTTCGCCTGAACATCTTAAAGTGGCCGACATCATTGGCGAGGCAGGTTTGCTAATTCCCATCAGTGCCAAGCAAAAAGCGTTAGCAGGCATAGCGGCCATTGCGCCATTTTTAGATATTCAATCTGATATCACAGAGCTTGATACTGGGTTAGAAACCCATGCATGCGATCCCAATTTAGTGGTGAATATTCATCCAATCAAAAACGGGCTAACATTTACCTGTGTGGTGATGCCATTTGGTGAAACAGGGCCTGCATTCAAACCAGCGGTTGGTAATGCCAGTTTGACCACTGACTTAAACGGTAAGCGCATGGCGACTCAACGTGACCTAGTGCGCGAAGAAACATTATTGGACCAACTCGACCAAGCTTGTCCCGCTTTTTTAAATATGCCAGATAACATCTTACTATTAGACGACCTACAAACTGCGCTAGTCGCGTTAGAGCAGTTAGAGGTGGCCACCACTCAAGCGCCATTTGATTTAGTGCTACGCTGGCCAAAAGGCAAAAAAGTAAGCTTAACCAAGAAATTAGACAGCGCGCACTTACACATTACATTTAGTCATAAAAACGAGTGGTTTGATATTACTGGCGACTTACAAATAGACAATGAGCAAGTACTCGACCTACGAAAACTGCTGGAGCTGGTCAAAACCAGTCATGGTCGCTTTATAGAGCTTGGCCAAGATCAAATACTCGCCTTGTCTGATGATTTACGCCACAAGCTCGAATTAATCAATCAAGTCACCGATGATGGTAAATTTCACCCATTAGCTAGCTTGCAAATGGAGGAAGCCACGACCGGGATGCGCATGAAAACAATTCATGCCTGGGATGAGCAAACCCTCAAAATGCATCAAGCGAATACGCTTGAACCGCAGATCCCCTCGACGTTTCAAGCGCAATTACGTGACTATCAATTAGTAGGATTCGACTGGGCATCGCGTCTTGCACATTGGGGCGCAGGCGCTTGTTTAGCCGATGACATGGGCTTGGGTAAAACGTTACAAGCGCTCGCTGTTTTATTGTCGCGGGCTAACCAAGGTCCCAGTTTAATCATAGCACCCACATCTGTTTGTTTTAACTGGCAACAGGAAGCGTTAAAATTTGCACCTACGCTGAATATCAAAATATTTTCCGACTCAGCTAATACCGTCCAGCGTCAAAAATTGTTAAACGAATTAAGTCCGTTTGACTGCGTGATCATAAGCTACGGTCTGCTTCAAAGGGAACATGAAATACTGAAAGGCGTTCACTGGCACAGTATAGTAGCCGACGAAGCCCAAGCATTAAAAAACCCATTAACCAAACGTACAAAAGCTGCCATCGCATTAAAAAGCGATTTTAAAATGATCACCACTGGCACACCCATTGAAAATAATTTAACCGAGTTATGGAGTTTATTCCGCTTTATTAACCCTGGTTTGCTGGGAAATATCAAACGCTTTGGCGAGCGTTTTTCAGTGCCAATCGAAAACGCAAACGAAGACCCACTCGCCGCGCGCAAAGCCAGCCAAGCACTTAAAGCGCTGATCCAACCGTTTATCTTACGGCGCATGAAAAACCAAGTATTAACTGAATTACCATCCCGCACTGAGATCAATATTCGGGTAGAAATGAGTCCCCAAGAGCGTGACTTTTACGAAGCGCTGCGACTCAATGCAATAGACAATATTAGCCAAAACGACCAACAAACCAATGCAGGCGAACAGCGAATTAAAATGCTTGCCGAGCTAGTAAAATTACGCCAAGCCTGCTGTCACCCTAAATTGGTCATGGCAGAGGCCAACATACCCAGCGCCAAATTAGCCGCCCTTGATGAATTACTAGAAGAGCTGAAACTCAACCATCACAAAGCGCTCATTTTTAGCCAGTTTGTTGGGCACTTACAATTAATCAAACAACACATCGAAGCCAAAGGGATGAGTTATCAATATTTAGATGGCTCCACACCGCAAAAACAACGACAAAAACGCGTGAACGCGTTTCAAAGTGGTGAAGGTGATATATTTTTAATCAGTTTAAAAGCGGGTGGTTCAGGTTTAAATTTAACTGCAGCAGACTACGTCATACACATGGATCCTTGGTGGAATCCAGCCGTAGAAGAGCAAGCCTCTGACCGCGCCCACCGCATAGGCCAAACGCGGCCAGTGACCATTTATAGGCTAATTACCCAAAATACAATAGAAGAAAAAATTGTCGCACTTCACCAACACAAACGCGACCTAGCAGACAAGCTACTATCGGGTAATGAAGCGGTGACTAAGCTGTCGGTAGATGACATGCTGAACCTACTGAAACAGACTTTCTAGCTCAGGTTAACTCACCACGGCTGGTTTGAGTGTTACACCATTATTGGCAGAAATAACGTCACAATCCGTTGCCAACATTGAGCCGTTAGCCATAAATATTGGTAAGCTCGATTTCAAGCTAAAGTCTATAGTGTTGAATTAGACTTAATAACTGAGATAGGAGGCGGTCATTGGGCATCCTTGATTGTTACTTCGGCTAAACGCCCAAAGCGGACCAAACGAATTATTGAATCGAACGGAAAAAATGAGCGAAAAGCGGTCGGTGGGCTAATTAGTTTTTCAACAGTTAATGCCCATATTTTGCGCTATAAAGTATCAGCATACCTACAATAAAAAAACACACCTATACTGTATAAAAATACAGCGATTGGGGTGATATATGTCTATTGTCAAGGATGCCAGAAGAGAGGGGACGGTAAAGTATGAACGTCATAAACCAGAGCAAACCCTTCTTTATCAAATTATTGAAAAATATTACCCGCAGTTTCTGAGCCACATGGGGCAACAAGATAAATATCTGCCCAAGTATGTGCGGTCAGAATTTGAAGCGTACCTCAAGTGCGGTCGTTTGGAATATGGGTTTTTGCGAGTACGTTGTGAAGATTGTCATCATGAGCACTTGGTTGCGTTCAGTTGTAAACGCAGAGGTTTTTGTCCCAGCTGCGGTGCGCGGCGAATGGCAGAAAGCGCTGCCTTGCTAGTTGATGATGTGTTGCCCCATGAGCCCATTAGGCAATGGGTATTGAGCTTCCCTTTTCAACTTAGATTTTTGTTTGCCAGCTATCCTCAGATCATGGGAAAAGTACTGGGTATTGTCTATCGCACACTTGCCACACATATCACTAAAAAAGCAGGCTACAACAAACAGACGGCACAAACGGGTGCGGTCACACTGATCCAACGATTTGGCTCAGCGCTGAATTTAAATATCCATTTTCATATGCTCTACCTTGATGGTGTATATGCCGCAGATAACTATGGCAAAACACGTTTTCACCCGATAAAAGCCCCGACAAAAAGTGAACTGAATAGTCTTACTCACCGCATTAGCAAGCGTGTGGCGGGTTTTCTTGAGCGCGAGGGCTTATTAGTGAGGGATGATGACAATGACTACCTGGCTTTGGATGGGCTGGAAGACGATCCGATGTTGCAAATTCACGGGTATTCCATTACTTATCGCATCGCTACAGGCAAACAGCAAGGACGAAAGGTCTTTACCTTGCAAACCATTGCACCTATGGCAGAACAAGGGCTTGCGGCAGGCTGTGCCGCAAACGTGGCAGGCTTCAGTCTCCATGCAGGTGTCATGAGCAACGCACAGGATAGGGGTAAACTCGAAAGGCTGTGCCGTTATATTACCCGCTCTGGGGTATCAGAAAAAAGGTTGGCAATGACGACTTACGGTAAGGTTCGTTACCAACTAAAAACACCCTACCATGACGGCACCACTCATGTGATCTTTGAACCGCTGGATTTTATTGCCCGTTTAGCGGCACTGGTGCCCAAACCCAGAGTTAACCTGACGCGCTTTCATGGTGTGTTTGCACCAAACAGTCGGCACCGC